>JAFAWJ010000848.1 GCA_019242065.1 Chloroflexota bacterium | reverse complement strand
TCGGGCGAGTTGAGGATCGCGTCGAGCGGCCGTTCGTGGATGTTGCCCAGCGCGTTGTGGAAGAAGCACGGGCGGACGGTGCCGTCGGCCTCGACCACCGACGACACCCACGGCGCGTTGCAGGTGACCTCGGGCAGCTCGCCCAGCCCCTGCAGCGCGGCGTAATAGCGCGGCAGGCGGCGCAGTTTGTCGGGGCTTTCGGAGATGAAGCGACTGTCGAAGTCAGCAGCGAAGCGGCGGATGACCTCCTCCACGACCGCCGCGAATTCTTCGGTCTCATGCGGGTCGAGCGCGACTTCCGAGACACGCGGTTCTTGCCAGGGCTCAGGTCGGTTGAAGGCCGTGGACGACACGTCGGCGGACATGAACGAGATGCGGCTCAAGCCAATCGCGTGCGCCGCCACGACGATGTTGGGCAGGTCGCGAAAGTTGGTCCGCTGCAGGACGCAGCGGGCGCTCACCGGATAGTCGGACCGAACGGCACGGAGGGCCTGGACGCCCTCGGCGAGGCGCTCGAACGCACGTGGTACGCGGCGGACCGCATTGTGGATCGCCTGGCTACCGTCGATCGACACTATCACCTCGTCACACCACTTGACGATGTCCGCGGCGAAGACCTTGAGCAGCAGGCCCGTGGACAACAGCGTGATCTTCAGGTCGGGATTGAGCTCGCGCAGCAGCTCGCACAGCAGCCACAGGTTCTGGTGCATGAGCGCTTCGCCGCCGGAAAGCACGACGCGCTGGACGTGCAGCGTGCGCAGCGCCGGCAACTGGCGTTCGAGGTCCGCGCGGGACAGCTCGTGTTTGTCGGCGTTGGCTTGCCAGATGTCGCACATGAGGCAGCGGCAATTGCAGCGGCTGTGTGGCATCAGGATGAGCTGGGGTAGGGAGTGAATGCGATGCGTCGAACGCGTCGCCTGGCGGCGGAGCGTTTCCATCGGCGACACGGAGCTCGTCGTCATGCGCGCGTCCCGACGATCACTGGAAATCGTGCCGGCTCGCGGCGGGCGCGCCAGCCGTTGACGCGCCGGGTCAGCGACGTCCGCAGGTCAAGTCGCGGCATGTACACCTGCCAGCGCAGGTTCAGCGCCACTGCCAGCTCATCCAGGCGCACTGGCGTAAGAAAATCCTCGCACGCGAGCGCATTCGAGGCAAAACCGTACGTCGCCAGAAAGCGCGCTTCTCGCTCCTGGACCATGCGCCGGCCGCTGGTCGGATCGGAGTACATCGGCGAATCGAGAATGACCAGGGTACCGCCCTGTGGCAGCACTCGCAGCGCCTCCGTCAGCGTGCGCCGATAGTCGGTCGAGTAGTGAAGCGACGCGTTGAAGATCACCAGGTCGACGAGGGCGTCGGGCAGCGGCAGGTGGTCGAAATCGGCCAGCACTGGCCACGTCGGGTTGCGGTGGGTCTGATGGCGGACGGCGCCCAGGCCATCCAGTGGGTCGTCCAGCACGTCCAGCGCGATGACGTGGTGGCCGCGCCGCGCCAGGCGTCCGCTCAGCCAGGCGTTGCCGGCGCCCAGATCCAGGACGTTCAACCGCGTCAGCTCCCGCGGCCTGAGCACCCTCGAGACGAGCGTGTCGTACGAGCGCGCGCGGATGCGCCAGATCTCGGGGTAGCGGCCGCTCAGGTCGCGGTACGGCAGGGCCGCGTAGTAGGCCGGATCGACAGAGCCCCAGCCCTCGGCGCGTCGCACAGTGCGGTACTCGCGGACGAACTGGGCCAGGGCCATCGCTGTGGCGGCCTAGCGTATGACAATAGACAACCAGTATGGCAATGTCGGACAACCCTGGCTGGCGAGCCATGGCCAGCCACGGCTTTGCCAGCCTCTCGCCGCCCGAGGCCGAGCATGCCATGCTCGAGCTGCCGACCAATCGCACCGACTACGTCGGCGTGCTGCAAGACCTGGGCGACTACCCGGCCCGCTCGCCGATCGGTCAGCGCGTGCCGAGCCAGGCGGAAGTCGATGCACTCAAGGGCAGCGGCGGACCGTGGCGCGGCGTGGTGCTGCTCGACGACGAACGGTCCGCCCGGCACGCGGCGCTGCTGTTCGACCGCGTGTTCGTCCTGGATCCCTTCTACGACAGTGGCGCGCTGCTGTACGCCGCCTGGCACGATCCCATCATCAAAGACGAGCACAGCCGACGCCTCGCCGAACACGCCGGCTGGCTCGTGCGGCTGGCTCCGCTCTTCAACGCGGGTACGGCGCTGCTCGCCCCGGACCATCTGCCCGGCAGCTGGAACCCGCGACCTGGCTGGCGCAAGCCGCGCGCCAACGCCCACCCTCGGCAAGTGGGCGCATGGGCCATGCGGACGGGGCTGGTCCTGCTCTACTGGGCGGACCGGCTCGACGCGGTGGCCTGCACTGATCGGCCTGAGGTGATTGCCGCGCTGGAGGTCGCCCTGGGCGCCGACGCGCACGCGGTCGTGACGGAGCTCGGCGAGCCGTCGACAACAGAGCAGGCGCAGCAATTTCGGGACGAGCACTTTTCCGAGCTGTGCGAGGAATGGGGCGAGATGCGGCGGGCGACCCGGCGCCGCTCGCGACGCAACGTGGCCGATCTTGCGTACGCGCTCTCCGGCCTGCCCCTGGGCCGCCCGCTGCGACCCTGGCGACTGACCCTGGGGCAGCCGTCGGTACCCGAGCCGGCGATGCTGATCCGGCGCGTACTCAACGGCCAGGATCCAGAACGCAAGCCTGCCTTGCCGCGGCGACGGCTCAGGCGGCGCCCGCTGTGTTTGCTCGGCGCAGCCGACTAGAGGGGCGCCAGGCGAGCGACCAC
>JAFAWJ010000755.1 GCA_019242065.1 Chloroflexota bacterium | reverse complement strand
GGTCGGCCAGCTGCGCATTGAGCCAGTCGCGCGCCGACCAGCGCAGAATGCTGGCCAGGAAGACGGCGTGTCGCGAGCGGCGTTCGCCGAGCGGCATGTCCAGCGCCTCGGCCATCGCCCGCGCCGTGCCTTCGACGTCCAGCGGTGAGATCAGCAGCGCGGATTCGGCCGCGTCGGCGGCCACGCCGGCCGTCTCCGAGACGATCAGCACGCCCGGCGGGTCGGCCACCACCGCCCACTCCTTGGCGACCAGGTTCATGCCGTCCTGCAGCGAGTTGACCACCAGCACGCTGCAGCGCTCCATGGCGGCCAGCGCCTGCTCCCGATCGTTGGTGTAGAAGACTCGAATGGGCGGACCGCCGCACGCCTCGGCGTAGCGGGTATTGATGTCGTCGATGGTGCGATAGACGGCGTCGCGATAAGCGCGGTACACGCTCAGGTCCGTCCGCGATGGCACCATGAAGGCGAGGAAGCGCACCCGGCCGCACAGGTCGGGTCGCATCTCGAGCAGCCGCCCAAAGGCCAGAAAGCCGACCTGCTGATTTTTGCTGGGGTCCAGGCGGTCGACGCGAATGATCGTCAGCCCCTCACCGCGGTCGGCGGCCAGCCGAGCGTGGGCCGACGAGACCTCGGTGGTGTGCATGATGCGGCGCAGCGCACGTGGCTCGACGCTGGCTGGATAGGCGCGCACGAACACCCGTCGCCCGTCGGCCAGCAGCACGCTGCCCGAATCGCGGTCGACGTGCATGTCGAGGAACTCCGCGCAGCACCACAGAAAGTTCTGGACATCCATGCGCGTCTGGAGCCCGACCACGTTGGCGCCGAGCATGCCCTGCAAAATTGTCTGCCGCCACGAGTCCGGGATCAGGCGCAGGACCGGTGGATCGGGAAAGGGGATGTGGGTGAAGTGCAGGATGGGCGAGTCGGGGAATGCGCCGCGCAGCAGCCCGGGCAGCGGGTACAGGTGGTAGTCCTGCACCAGGAAGGCGTCCGGCTGTCGGCCCGAACGCACGATCGCGGTCGCCAGGCGCGCATTGGCCTCGAGATAGCGACCCCAGGCCTGGTGCCGGGCGCTGTCGAGGTACTCGAAGCCACCGGCGCCGATCACGTGGTGCTGCAGCATCCAGAGCACCTCGTTGCTGATCTGGCCGTAGTAGGCGTGATAGGTGTCGGCCGGCAACGGTACGGGGATGACGTGCAGACGCGGATCGGTCTGGTCGGCGGCGGTCGTGAACAGGCCACTGCGGGCCAGGGTGGCGTCGGGTGGCTCCGAGACGCAGCAGAACCAGCCGACGTTAGAGCGCCGCGCCAGCGGCGTCAGCATACTCACCAGCCCGCCGGTCGCGGTCCGAGTCACCCAGGCGCCGTCTTGCCAGACGAAGTCGTTGGGGCCACGATTGGCCACGATGACGATGCCCGTGTTCGATGGGCTGGGGCGCGAGCTCAACCTTCAGAAGGTAAACGATGGCCGCGCGGACGTGGTCGTTAGAATTCCCGTGTGACGGCGACCAGCGATCTCGACGAACGGATCCACGCACTGCCCCGCCGGCGGACGTACCTGTTGCCGGCGCTCCATGAGGTGCAGGCCGCCTACGGCTGGCTGCCGGGCGACGCGCTCGAAGCGGTCGGCCTGCACCTGCGTGTGCCGAAGAGCGAGGTGTACGGCATCGCCTCGTCGTTTCCCGACTTCAAACTCGAGGCTCCCGAGCCGCTGACCACGCGCGTGTGCACCGGCGCGAGCTGCCGCGTGATGGGCGGGCCGGCACACGCCGAGGAGTCGGCCGATTGCCTGTTCATTTGCGGCGTCGGGCCTGCTTCGGAGGTGGATGGCACGCTGGTCGGCCGCGGCGGCCAGCGCACCGCCGTCCCAGATGTGAAGGCGAGCACGCTGGTCCAGGACGGCTCGTGCAGCCGCGCGGTGGCCGACACGCGGCACGCGGGCGGCATCCACGTCGGCTGCGCTGGCAACTGCTGGCAGGCGCCGGCGGTCAGTCTTGACGGCGGTGTGACCTGGACTTCGGCTTCGACTTCGGCTTCGGCTGAGGCCGCCTGGACGCGGCCTGGCGAGGTTCGGCTCCTGGCGGACGTAGGCCGCGTCGACCCCTATGCCTCGCGGCCGTACGTCGCCCTCGAAAAGGCGCGCGGTCTGGGCAGCGATGCGGTCTGGCAACTCGTCAAAGACTCTGGCCTGCGCGGGCGTGGGGGCGCCTATTTTCCGGTAGGCGCCAAGTGGGAAACGGCCCGCGCGACGCCAGCCGCCCGCAAATTCCTGCTGGTCAACGCCGAGGAAGGCGAGCCGGGCATCTACAAGGACCGTCACCTCATGGAGGGAGATCCGCATCGATTGCTCGAAGGCATGTTGATCGCCGCTCTCGGTATTGGCGCGACCTCCGTCGTCCTCTTCGTGAATGGCGAAGCGAAGCTCTCGCAACAACGACTGCACGCCGCGCTCGAATCGGCGCGGCGGCTGGGTGTCGTTTCGCTGCCCGTCGAAATCCGACTGGGTGCGGGTG
>JAFAWJ010000690.1 GCA_019242065.1 Chloroflexota bacterium | reverse complement strand
GCCTCCCGCAAAGCGGCCATCACCGCCCGGGCGGATTGCAGCGAGATGGCGTGCTCACCCGAACGGCCACCAAACAGGACACCTACGCGCACGCGGCCAAGCGTACGCCACAAGAGCGGGGATAATAGCCGTGATGCGCATTGCTCAGGTGGCGCCGCCCTTCGAAACCGTTCCTCCCGAACGGTACGGCGGCACCGAACGCGTCGTATCAGCGCTGACCGAAGAGCTGGTGCGGCGCGGACACGAGGTCACGCTCATTGCTCCCGCTGGTTCGCGAACAGCTGCACGCCTGCTGCCTTCGGTCGACAAGGCGCTCTGGCTCCAGGACCCCGAGCCGACAGATCTGTCGGCCGGCTGGCTGCTCACGCTCGGTCAGTTGTGGAATCACGTCGACGAATTCGACATCATCCACAGCCATCTCGACCGCTACGGCTTTGCCGCGGCGCGGGCTGCGCCGGTGCCCATGCTTACGACACTCCACAATCGACTCGACGTGCCCGAGATGCGCCAGGTCTTCGAGCACTTCGAGGACATTCCCCTCGCCGCGATCAGTGACTCGCAGCGGCGTCAGGTGCAGGGCGTCAACTGGGTTGGCGTCGTGCATCACGGCATCCACCTCGAGGAGTTCACGTTCAGCCCCCGCCACAGCGAGTACCTGGCCTTCCTCGGGCGCATCTCGCCGGACAAGGGGCTGGACGCGGCCATTCGTGTCGCCCGCCGCGCCGGTCTGCCGCTGCGCGTGGCCGCACGCGAGCCACTGTCGTCGACGTTCGATCCGAACGCGAACGGCGACGTGGTGTATTTCGAGGAGGTGATTCGCCCGCTCCTCGCGGACGGTGGCGTCGAGCTCATCGGCCAGGTGGATGCCACAGGCCGCGACGAGCTGCTGCGCAACGCGGCCGCGTTGCTGTTCCCGATCCGTTGGCCAGAACCGTTCGGGCTGGTCATGATCGAATCACTGGCATGCGGGACACCGGTCGTCGCTCTGGAGTGCGGCAGCGTACCCGAGGTGATTCGAACGGGCGTCACCGGCTTCGTCTGCCGGTCCGAGGACGAGCTGGTCAACGGCGTGGAGCGCATCGACGACATCGATCGGCGCGCCTGCCGCCAGGAAGCCGAAAGCCGCTTCTCGCCGGGCAGCATGGCTGCGAACTACGAAGCCATCTACCGGCGGTTGCTGAACGACCAGGCGCCCGGCGCGCCGCTTCAGTCGGGCGCGGTGTCCTCGCTCTAGAGCTGGACGATCTCGGCGCGTGCCTCGCCGACGCCGATGAGCTGCACCGGTGCTTCGAGCAGCACCTCCAGGCGGCCGACGTACGCCTGCGCGTTGGGGGGCAAGTCGCCCCAGCCGCGTGCGTCGGTCAGCGGCTCGTCCCAGCCGGCGAACGTCTCGTACACAGGTCGACATCGGTCGAGCGTCTCGACCTGCGAAGGAAAGTAGTCGATGTGCTGGCCGTCTAGCTCGTACGCCGTACACACCTGCAGCTCCGGAAAGCCAGTCAGCAGATCGAGGCGGGTCAGGGCAATGCCGTCGAAGGCATTGATCCGCGAGCTGTGGCGTCCCACGACGGCATCGAACCAGCCGCAGCGGCGCGGCCGGCCGGTGGTCGTGCCGTACTCGTGACCGATCGCGCGGATGCGCTCGCCGGTTTCGTCGAACAACTCAGTTGGAAACGGTCCCTCGCCCACGCGACTGCAGTACGCCTTGAACACGCCGATGGCGCGCGTCAGGCGGCGGGGTCCTACGCCGGAGCCCTGCAGCAGGCCAGCCACAGTGCAGTTGCTGCTGGTGACATACGGGTAGGTCCCGTGGTCAAGGTCGAGCAGTGTGGCGTGCGCGCCTTCGAGTACCACCTGGCGGCCGCGGGCGACGGCCTCGTCGACGAGTGGCTGGGTCTCGGCCAGGTAGGGCCTGAGCCGTTCCGCGAGCTGCAAGTACTCGTCGGCGATGGCGTCCGCCGACGGTCGCCCGACGCCGACCGCCGCGAGCTCGTGGTACTTGCGATCGAGGACGAAGCGCAGCTTCTCGCGGAACAGAGCTGGGTCGAGCAGGTCGCCTACGCGCAGGCCGATGCGGCGCGCCTTGTCCACGTACGTAGGACCAATGCCGCGACCGGTCGTGCCGAGCCGCTTGTCCTCGCGCGCGGCGTCCTCCGCCTGGTCGAGGCTCTGGTGATACGGCATGACCAGATGCGCCGCGGTGCTGACGCGCAGCCCGCTCGTGTCGATCTCGCGAGCGCCGAGCTCGTCGAGCTCGGCCACCAGCAAGCCCGGGTGAACGGCGACGCCCGGCCCGATGATGCACAGCGCGCGTGGATTGAAGATGCCGGCCGGGATCAGATGCACGGCGAAGCGGCCTTGTTCGTTCACGACCGTGTGACCGGCGTTGGCTCCGCCATGGCCGCGGATGACCAGGTCCGCATCGCGCGCCAGCAGGTTGATAACCTTGCCTTTGCCTTCGTCGCCCCAGTGGCCGCCGACGACCGCGGTTACGGGCATCGCCCCCAGCTTACCCCTAGCGGGCGAACGTCGAACGGTCGGCGTAGTTCTGGGCGTAGTACGCCTGATGGCGCTCGCCAGTCTTGATCGGGCGCCACCAGCGTTCGTTGTCGGCGTACCAGTGCACCGTATCGTCCAGGCCGTCGCTGAAGCGCCAGCGCGAGCGCCAGCCGAGACTCATGAGGCGCGCGGCGTCCACCCGGTAGCGGCGATCGTGCGCCGGACGATCGACGACGTGCTCCAAGAGCGCGTCCGGCTTGTCGAGGATGGCCAGGATACGCCGCGAGATGTCCAGGTTCACGGCCAGGGCGTTCTCAGCCTCGGGGTTGCCGATGTTGTAGACCTCGCCCACGGCGCCCTTGCGCAGAACGGTGTCGACGCCGGAAGCGAAGTCGGACACGTGCGTCCACTGGCGCCGCTGCTGACCGTCGCCGTAAACGGGCAGCGCCTGGTCGTCGATCGCGTTGGTGATGTGCAGTGGGATGAGCTTCTCCGGGTACTGGTAGGGGCCATACGCGTTCGCGCCGCGAACCACGATCGCCGGCAGTCGGTACGTCTTGCAGGCAGCCAGCACGAGCAGCTCCCCGCCGGCTTTGGCGGCTGAGTACGGGCTGGTCGGGTCGAGCCGATCGGTCTCGACCGAGGCGCCCGACAGCACAGCGCCATACACCTCATCCGTGCTCACCTGCACGAAGCGTGAAAGCTGCGCCGCGCGCGCGGCCTCCGTCAAAGTCCAGGTGCCCAGGACGTCGGTTTTGACGAACGCATCCGGCTCCAGGATGGAGCGGTCGACGTGGGTCTCCGCCGCGAAATTGACCAGTGCCTGGCACCCCTGGAGCGCGTCTTCTACCGCCCGAGGGTCGCCGATGTCGCCCTGGACGAAACGGTAGCGCGGATCCGCGGCGACCGGGCTCAGGTTCGCGAGGTTGCCCGCGTACGTCAGCTTGTCGAGCACGGTCACCTCGTCGAGCGGGTATGTCGCCAGGGTTTGCCGCACGAACTCCGAGCCGATGAACCCCGCCCCGCCAGTCACGAGAATGCGCATGTGCTCAGATCGCAAGTGTGGCGATGGGCTCGGCCATGGCGCGTGGCACCCCGGATGCGGGCCGCGGGATGTTCGCGCCATGCTGGCGCACAAAATCAATGACCTCGTAGTAGACCTCGATCGACTCGCCCGCGTCGCCCCAGAAGCCCTCGATGACGTCGTACTCCATCAGGCTGCGATCGACATAGGCGTTGTTGACGTCCGTGATTTCGAGTTCGCCGCGTCCCGAAGGCTTGAGCCCGCGCACGATCTCGAAGACCGACGCGTCGTACATGTAGATGCCGATGACGGCGTACGGGCTCGGGGGTGTTTCGGGCTTCTCGCGAATATAGGTCAGGCGGTCGTCCTTGCCGAAGATCGGCACACCCAGGTGGCGCAGGTGGCGCGGATCTTCCATCTCCTTCAACAGGATGCGTGCCCCGCGCGTCTGGCGCGAAAAGCGCTCGACGTAAGGCGCGATGGTCTGGCCGAGGATATTGTCGCCGAGCATCACCACGACCTTGTCGCCGTCAACAAAGCTCTCGCACAGCCCCAGGGCCTCGGCAATGCCCCCGGCCTGAGCCTGATACGAGAATTGCAGTCGCCGCAGGCCGAACTCGCGTCCGTTGCCAAGTAGGGGCAGGAACTCGCCCGCGTGATTGCCGCCCGTGACCACCATGATTTCGTCGATGCCCGCCGAAACGAGAGTCTCGATGGGATAAAAGATCATAGGCTTGTCGAAAACGGGCAGAAGGTGCTTGTTGGTAATCCGCGTCAACGGGTGCAGGCGGCTGCCCGTACCGCCGGCCAGGATCACGCCTTTCATGTGCCGCTCCGCTCCACTGGCTAGTAGCTCGACCGATACAGCTTTTCGTCCGCCTGCACGTCGGTGAGGACGACGCCCAACAGGTTCGCATTGACCCGCTCCAACTGCTCGCGAGCGCGGCGGGCGAGATCCCGTCGGGTGTGGCCGGCGCTGACCACCAGCAG
>JAFAWJ010000674.1 GCA_019242065.1 Chloroflexota bacterium | reverse complement strand
CGGCCGAAACGGCATGATGATCACCGAGAAATACGGCGCACGCGTGCATATGCCGGATCCGATCCTGACTGACATGCCGCTTGTGGCCGACAAGCCGCTCGACATCGGCGTCGAAGACTTCTGCAAGGTGTGCCGTAAGTGCGCCAGCAACTGCCCGACGAACAGCATCACGTTTGGCCCAAAGATCGTCTACAACGGAATCGAGAAGTACAAGATCAACTGGTTGACGTGCTACAAGATCCGCCCCTTCGTTGCGGATCACTACGGAAGCTGTCTGACGTGTGTCGCCGTGTGTCCGTTTACCAAGCCGGACACCTGGTGGCGGCGGGTTGGCGGCAAGCTCCTCAGCTCCGCGCCGATTCCGGTCCGGCCGCCGATCGTCCACGCCCTCAAGTGGATCGACGACACCGTCTGGGGCAAGCGCCCCTCGAAGCGCGTGCAGTTCATGGGATATGACACGGGACTCCAGGTGGGCGATCACGCCTGCACCATCCCCGACTGCTCCGCCGACCACAAACAAGGCCACAAGGATATCCAGGGCGACGTCGGCTACTACGCGCCCATCAAGAAGCAGACCGACGTCTTCGTCAACCGGGGATAAGAATTGAGACGCCTCTCTGGCCCGCCCTGGCTCCGATGGCCTCGTTCGGGTTCAGATGACGACCCGTATTGGGAGGCGTTCATCAACAGGCCGCCCGTGGACGTCCGCAACATGGTCACCGAGATCATTGGGAAGGCACCCGAGGGCAATGTCTTTCCTACGCCGTCTGAGCTCCACAGCCCGCAGGTGATGTCAAGGCACGTCAAGGAGCTGGCGTTGTATCTGGATGCCCAACTCGCCGGGATCGCCGACCTGGGCAGGCTGGACACCGAGCTCAGCCATGGTTACCCGTTCGCCGTCGTGTGTGCGGTCGAGACCAGGTACGACCCTTACACCGCGCAGGGCTTTGGCGGACAAGCGGCGGTCCAGGCGGGCCAGTTCGTGACTTTTATCCTCGCGGCGTGGATCAGAGAGCTCGGGTACAGAGCCACGATGAAGATCGAGGTGCCGCGCGAACAGCGTGAGCGGCTGAGCGTCGCGGCTGGCCTGGGTACGCTGAATAGCGACGGGCGGCTGGTGGTGGCGAAGTACGGCACAGGCATCCACGTCGCCGACGTCGTTTTCACCGATCTGCCGCTCGTGGCAGACGGGTAGCAGCACCGGTGACTTACGTCATCACCGAGCTGTGCACCAGGGACGGGGCGTGCGCCGAAGTCTGCCCGGTGGCGTGCATCCACACGACGCCGGAGGCACCGCAGTTCTACATCGACCCGGAGATCTGCATCGAATGCGAGCAGTGCGTGGTCGTGTGCCCCGTCGACGCCGTCTTCCTGGATGTCGAGTTGCCTACCCAGCATCAGGTAGCGGAAACAGTCAACGCCCAGTTCTTTCGCAAGACCAGGGAACCTGTGGAACAGATCGCGCTCCACGCGGCGATGGACATGATCCACGAGACCGAAGCCTACGCAGGACGGATGGGGCACCGCATCTCTGTGGCGATCGTGGATGGCCGCGGCGTGCCGATAGCTGTCTCGAGGATGGATGGCGCCAGCCCACACACCACTGAGCTCGCCCTGAACAAAGCCTACACCGCCACCATCTACAACATCGCGACGGACGCCAATCGGCTGGCGCACCGCAGTCTGAGTGTCATGACCCGTGGAAGGATTATGGCCGGCGCTGGCGGCATCGCGATCATGGGCTCGTTCGGCGCCGAAACGCTCGGCGCGATCGGCGTGGCAGGCGGCAACAACCAGGAGGCCGACGTGCTGTGCGCCCAGGCCGGCGTCACCGCTTTCGATGGCGCCCACCACTGAGGCCTCACCCGAGACGCTCGCCGCGTCGTGCGCAATCATCAGGAAACGAAAAGTCATTGCCCCAGGGGGTGGGCATGCCTGTGCTGGAGCACGCGCTGCACTGTCTCCACCGCTCGGACATCGCGTGTCGACGCTCGTCGCCCTCAACCTGCACCGTCGGCCTCATATGGGGCTGGGGCGGCCGCCCACATGAGTCACTGACGAATCGACGTAAATTTGGCGCAATGATGTGCTGCGCAGCATGACCCTTGCCGACGGCTGTAATGCCTCCGGGTACAAAATGATGGCGCTTTTGCCACGGCGCACAGCCAGGCGGGCGAGATACCCAGTACCAGCGTGAGCCCCCGCGCGTCGCCTGGCTGCCCATAGACTTGCCGCGCCACGAGCATGTGCATCCGAGGAGGCTCTTGGACATTGCCGGTGCTCGGATCATCAAGCGGCAAGCCTGTAACTTCCGAAGAATGGAGCGTGAACAAAACTAGGGGCGGCACTACCGCTGAGGGCGGGACGCCGGCAACGATGACGAGATGCCGGAATCGCCTCGCCGACCGTCTCCCATGGTCTACCAGTTCCTGCTCAACGATTCACTGGGGGAGACCGGTCGCTCACCAGCGGATCTAGAGGAGATGTTTTA
>JAFAWJ010000636.1 GCA_019242065.1 Chloroflexota bacterium | reverse complement strand
GGAGTCCTGATCGGGGCCGCCGGCTTTCTGAGGGCCGAATACCTGGCGCTGGCCGTTGTGTTCGCGGCGATGCTGATCTGGCTGCGCGGCCGAGCCGCGCTGCGTAACGCGTGTGTGCTCGTCGGCGTGACCGCGCTGGTCATGCTGCCCTGGGTAGCCCGCTACGCGGTGACCACCGGTCACCCGGCGCTGTACAACGAGAGCCCGTTTTCGAACCTGGTGCTGATGGGCACCTGGTTCCGCGTCTTCGACGAGCAGACGTTCTCCGAGTTGCAGCAGATCCAGGACGCACCCGGCTCACGCGACGACGCGATCGCTCGCGCCGCAAGCGTCGGCCCGCGCCCGGAGCTTTCGCAGCGCTACATTGAGCAGGTGCGCGGTCCGTACGAGCTGCCGCTGGGTCAGACCCTGGCGCTGGCGCTCGGCAACATCCAGCTCAATCCGCGACAGTTCCTGGTCAACCACCTGGTCGAAGCGCCGGTGCTGATCTGGGCGGGCCACACGCCGGTGCGCCAGTCGGACGCGCCGAACCTGCCGACGACGGCGCGCTACCTGATCTGGGGTTCGGAGCTGGCGCTGCTGCTGCTGGCGCTGTGGCAATCGGTGCGCGCCTGCGCCGTGGAGGACACGCGGGCCATGGCTGTGAGCTTCCTGGCAGTCGTCGTGTTCCTGACGCTGGTCCACATCGTGATTGCCGTCGACGAGCGCTTCACCACGCCGGCCCTGCCGCTGGTGGGCCTGTTCGCGGGGAGCCGCCTGGCAGACCTGGTGCGAAGCCGCCAGACGGCGGCGGTAAGGTACGCCGCGTGACCCTCACGGCCGCGGATCCACATGGAGTGTTGGAAAGCTCGACGATGGAGCGAGGGCGGTCGCAGGAAGTGACGTTCTTCATGATCGTCACGCCGCGCGACGCGGTGATTGCCGACTACGCGGTGCGGAGTTACGCGCGCATCAAGAACCTGGATTTCACCCTGTACGTCTATTCCAACTATCTGTTGCCCGACCAGAAGGCGTACTACTTTCCGCGTTGGGAGGCGCTGCCCTTCGTCCAGATCGCGCGCAACCCGCACCACGACGCGGACATCGCCGCCATCGGCACGCGCATCTCCGAACAGAAGCTGGAGGGTCCGTTCGAGTACTGCGACCCCATTTGGGACCGTGAGCTGCCGGTGTTCACCACGCCATACGTGGCCACGGTGGATGCCGATTTCGAGATCTTGCGCCCGCGCTTCCTGGGCGGCATGCTGCACCGCCTGCGCCACGAACCAGACCTGGTGGCCATGTCCACCGACTACTCGCCCACCGGTGTCGTGTTCGAGCCGTACACCGGCAACACCATCATTCTCAACGAGCGCAATCACACCTGGTTCTGCATTTATCGGCGCCAGGCGTTCGAGGTGTCGCAGGTCTCGCATGCCTTCCACCGCGAAATGCTGGTCGGTGCGCCGGTCGAGCGCAATTGCTGGGACAGCTGCGCGTACTTCCAGAAGTCGCTGCGCGACGCGGGACTGCGGCTGGACCACCTGCACGGCAAATTCAGTCGTGACTTCATCCATTACGGGGCGTTTTCCAAGAACACGACCGTGACGCGCGAGTCGGTGGCGATGTTCCGCCGCCTGGCCATCCTCGAAAACAGTATGCCGCGCCGGTTTTCGGGCTCGTTCCGCCGCGCGCGGACACTGCTGCTGCCCAGGCTGGAAAACAATCGCCGTCAGTGGGTGCGCGAGGCGCCGATCCGCTGGTGACCGAGCTCGCGATCCGCGCCGACCGTCTTGGCAAGCGCTATCGCATCGGCGAGCGCGAGACCTATCGCGCGCTGCGCGACACGCTGACTTCTGCTATCAGCGCACCCGTCCGTCGCTTGCGATCGGGTAGGGCGGGTCCCGCGCGGGACAACACGATCTGGGCGCTGCGCGACGTCTCGCTCGAGGTCGCCCCTGGCGAGGTACTGGGCGTCATCGGCCACAACGGCGCTGGCAAAAGCACGCTGTTGAAGATCCTCTCGCGCATCACCGAGCCGACCGAAGGCCGCGCGGAAGTGCGCGGGCGCGTCGGTAGTTTGCTGGAGGTTGGCACCGGCTTTCACCCGGAGCTAACCGGCCGCGAGAACATCTTTCTCAACGGTGCGATCCTGGGCATGAAGCGCGCCGAAATCGCGCGTCGCTTCGACGAGATGGTCGCCTTCGCCGGCGTGGAGCGTTTCATCGATACGCCCGTCAAACGCTACTCCAGTGGCATGTACTTGCGGCTGGCGTTCGCCGTCGCCGCGCACCTGGAGCCCGAGATCCTGCTGGTCGACGAGGTGCTGGCGGTCGGCGATGCTGCCTTTCAGAAGAAGTGTCTCGGGCGCATGAGCGAAGTCGCGCGCGAGGGCCGCACCGTACTGTTCGTCAGCCACAACCTGCCGAGTATCGAGAAGCTGTGCCAGCGCGTCGTGGTCGTCGACGGTGGTCGGCTGGTCATGCAGGGTGACCCGGTGACGTGCATCGCCGCGTATCTGGGCGCCCACGCCGAGCCGAGCTCGGGGGTGGACCTGGCCGCGGTGCCGCGTCTGGACCCGCGACTGGTGCCGGTCTATACCCACCTGGAGCTGCGGTCCTCCGACGGCACGCCCGTCTCGACGGTTGGCTCCGGCGAGGCCCTGGAGTTCCACCTCTCGTATACTGCCGCGGACGACATCCAGAGTCCCAGCTTCGGCATCATCGTGTCCAACGGCATGGGCATGCCGCTGTTTTTCTTGCAGACCCGAACCCAGCACGGGTTGTGGGACCGGGCGCCGGCCTGCGGCCGGGTAGTGTGTCGGCTGGACGAGGTGCCCCTGGTGCCTGGCGATTATCTGCTGACGCTCGGGTGCATGACGGGTGAGCGGCAACTGGACCTTTTGGAGCACGTGGCCAGCTTCAGCGTCGAGCCGCGCGACTTCTTCGACAGTGGGTATTTGCCGCATCCGTTGAACGGGCCGGTGCTGATTCGCTCGGACTGGGATCTTCGCGAGGACGTGGCGCTGGCCGTGGGCGAGGATGATGCGCTGTCGGACGAGACCTCCAGCGTGCTGGGGGCGCCCGCGTGAGCCAGGGACTGTCGCGTCCAACACGTCTTGTCGGCCCGACTGGTGACGGTGAGGCTGTCACCGTCGACACCCGAGGTCAGGAGGACGGTTTGGACGCGCGTGTCGTCGAGAGATCGCACGTTGCCGAGCACCCGGTCGGCGATCGACAGGTCGATACGTCGGGAGCCTCGGTCGCGGACGACACTGTTGACGTACGTGGCCGAGAACGTGAGCAGGTCGAGCGTGCCCTCCACGTGGCCTTCTTCGTGTTTTGCCTCGCCAGCGTTGCTTTCTTCGTTGCCCGCTTCTGGACCGTG
>JAFAWJ010000521.1 GCA_019242065.1 Chloroflexota bacterium | reverse complement strand
AAGAGCTTCTTCGACAAGGTCAAAGACGTCTTCCACCACGACTGATCGCCCCTTGAAGGTCGTCTTGTAAGGAGATGACCTACAAGGCGTAACAAGGCTCAAAAGGTTACCGCGATCAACCGGTTCGCAACGCTGGCGACAACCTGGGCGGCACGCGATCTATCTAAGGTCTCCCTGCAATGCAACAGGTCACGCTTGCCGCGAACCGCAACGCGGCATTCGCGGTTCTCGACGATGGAGCCGTGCTGCTCAACGTCGAAACCGGCCGCTACTTCGGGCTCGACGAGGTCGCAACGCTTCTCTGGAAGCGACTGGTCAATGGCGCCAGCGAGGCGCAGCTCGTCGACTCGCTGATCGCCGTCTACGAGGTCGAACCGGAGCGGGCCCAGGCTGACGTGACCGCTTTCGTGCAACGGTTGAAACTGCTCGGACTCCTCCAGGCGGATACCGCGTGGGCCGCGGGCGCGTAGCCCGGTTCCAGCGCCACTCCGTGCGGCTGCGGCGATTGCCCGGTGCGGCGGGTCTGTCGCTGCGTGCCTGGCTCGCACTGGCCGAAACTGACGTCCACCTCCGGACGCGTGGCTTTGCCAGATGCCTCGCCGCGTATACGAGTGAGCCTGCCACCAAGACCCAACCCCGGGACGTCAGTGCGCGTGCACAACGCTATGTGCGCGCCATCGAGCGCGCGGCGCGTCTGTACCCCGGTACCGCGCGCTGCCTCCACCAGTCGCTGGTGCTCTACCGCTGGCTGCACCATGAGGGCGTCTCGACACAGCTCCAGATCGGCGTTGTTCGCGGCAAGGCTGCCGACGCGTTTCGCGCGCATGCCTGGGTCGAGCTCGACGGTCGGATTTTGAATGATCGCGCCGCGGCCGTTCGCCCGTTCACGCCACTCACTACCACCATGGACCCACTACACGCATGAGCAAGCCAAGCTGGACGTACCGTATGTACGGACTCGCGGTGCGCAGCGAGATCCGCCTGCCGCTGCCGGAGACCGTCAGTCGCAACGCGCCGGTCGATCTGACCATCGAGCTGGACGAGTCCACCCCCGTGCTACCCGGTGGAGCTCCGTTTACCGAGGCGACGTGCAGCAATCCATGCCATGCGGGCGCGGCCTATTCGCGCATGTGGCGCCAGGCGGACGGAACCTGGATCTGGCACGACGCGGTGGGACTGCTCCACATTGCACCTGACTCCACGCACGTGCGCGTGCAGACGCACACAAGCTGCGATCCAGGTGCCCTCAACATGCAACTACTCGGACCGGCGGCCGGATTTGTGCTGCACCAGCGCGGGCTGCCGTGTTTGCACGCGAGTGCTGTTGTGACGCCCGGCGGCGCGGTGGCCTTTCTGGGCTGGCCTGGTGACGGGAAGTCGACGATGGTCGCCATGCATCTGGAGCACGGTGCGCGGCTCCTGGGCGACGACGTGCTGCCAATCGAGCTACGAAATGGCGAGGCCTTCGCGCGACCCGGCTTGCCGCTGGTGAAGCTGTGGCCAGCCAGCGTGGACGGCGCGCTGTCGATCGACCACGATCTGCCCCACGTCACCGCCCAGCACGAAAAGCGCCTGCTGCGCCTGGACGCCTCGGCCACCGCCGTCAGCTCGGCGACGACGCCGCTGGCCGCCCTGTACGTGTTGCGCCGCTACGACCCGGCCGACTCCGGTTCTCAGGCGGTCCGGAGCATCCCGCTGTCTCCGCGCGTCGCGCTCACGGTGCTGCTGACCCATACGTATCGACGCGAATACCTGCAGCCCGAAGAAATCGCGCGCTTGCTGCCGGTGTACGCGCGCCTTGCGTCGAGCGTGCCCATTCGCGTGCTGGAGTACCCCAGCGGCTTCGAATTTCAAGCCGTCGTTCGCGAACACATCCAACTGGAACTGGACGCCGAGGTCCAGGCCGCGTGAGCGGCATCGCCGCCGTGGTGACTGGAGTCGGGCAACGGCTCCAGTCCACCGAGCTTGCGCACGACGTGAAGCGCATGCTGGAGTGCATCGACTACCGCGGACCGGACGGAATGTCCGTCTGGACCTGCGACGCGGTTGGTCTTGGGCATGCCAGTCTGGTGACCACGCCAGAGGATCGCTTCGGCCGTCAGCCGCTGCGGAGTCCGCTGACCGGCTGCGTCATCACCGCCGACGTGCGGCTCGACAACCGGTCGGAGCTTCTGGCGGAGCTCGAGTGGCCGGCCGGCGGCAACGTGTGTGACGCCGAGCTCGTATTGCGCGCGTACGAGCGGTGGGGACTCGACGTGCCCAGGCATTTGACGGGTGACTTCGCGTTTGCCGTCTGGGATCCGCGTCACGCGCGGCTGGTGTGCGCACGTGACGTCTACGGTCAGCGTCCGCTGTTCTACCGCACGAACCGGGCCGGATGCTGGGTGGCCTCCGAGATCCACCAGCTCCTGCAGGACCCATCGGTGCCCCTGGCGCCGAACAGCAACCGGATCCTCGACGACCTGGTGCCGGCCAACATGCTGCGCAACCCCGCGGATCGCGCCGACACCTATTACACCGGAATCAACGCACTGACGGCCGGCTCGATGCTCGTGGTGACGGCCGAATCGGTCCGGACCGAACGCTACTGGGAGTTCGTGCCATGCGCGGAGCTGCGCTACCGTCGACCGGCGGAGTACGTGGAGCACTTCCGGTCCCTGCTGACGGATGCCGTGCGGCATCGGCTGCGGTCCGACTCGGCGGTCGGTGCGCTGCTCAGCGGCGGTCTCGATTCGTCGAGCCTGGTGTGCCTGGCGCAGGAGCTGTACGGTGCCGGCGAGGTTCCGAACCGTGGCTTCGAGACGTTCAGCGCGGTCTATCCGGGGCTCGAATGCGACGAGCAGGGTCTGATCGAAGACGCCCAGGCTAAATACGGGTTCAACGCGAACTTCGTCACGCCCGAAATGGA
>JAFAWJ010000452.1 GCA_019242065.1 Chloroflexota bacterium | reverse complement strand
TGCGCGGCCAGAGTGCCTTGCTCGTCAACTACGCCGAGCGATGGCGCGCCGGGCTGCGCGTCGGCACGTCCATCACCGAGGGCACGGCCAACTTCCTGGTCAATAAGCGCCTGGCCAAGTCGATAGTCTGAACGCAATCGCCAAAACGGTTCGCGCTCGCCGTCCGGTCCGGTCGGAACCACGTAGCGGATTTCGACCGCGCCATCGGTGACGATCACGCGGTCGATCAGCAACTCGAGTAGCGCCCGCTTCCGGTCGAAGTCTGCCTTTGCCAAACCCTCGCGCACGCGCCGGCAGAACGCTTCGGCATGGGCCGCCAGCTGGGCAGTTTCGTTGTGGCGCTGAGCGTCATGTGCGAGATCGAGGTCCTGGCCGTCGAGTGCGGCCAACCGCGCCTCGACGTCGCGCCAGCGGCGCTCGTATTCGGCCAACGACAGCACACCCGCGAGGTAGGCCTCCGTGAGCCGCTCGACCTGTTGGCCCAGCGCAGCCCGGCCGCGGCGCAGGTTGGCTCGGCGCGCCTGCAGTTCCTGCGGCAGCCAGTGCCCGCCGCGCGCCCGCGCCATCGCGTGCGCGATCGTCTCGGGTGACGACAACACCGCACACAGATCATCCCAGACCAGCTCCTCCAGCTGGCGTGCCGGGATGAAGCGCGCCGGGCAGCGCTCGCCGTCGGGCAACACCAGCCGTGACAGCGTTTTGCTCCGACAAACATAGTAGTCGTGGCCTGTCGGTTGGTGCCGGCCGATGCAGCCCAGCCGGCAACGGCCGCAGCTGACCAGGCCGCGCAGGAGATACAGGTGCGCCCGGTTGTTCCGTCGTGCCATCCGGCGATTATAGGCTAGCCGCTCTTGCGCGCGGTCGAACTGCGCCTGGCCGATAATGGCGGGCACGGGGGCGACCGCGATCCACTCGGCTGGGTCCACGGCTCGCTTGGCGCCGATGCCGCGGCGACCGACCGGCAGCAGGGCGGAGCGGCGCCGCTCGGCGGGGCGCGCGCGGACACGGTTGGCGAAGACCTGGCCGAGGTAGGTGGGATTGGTCAGCACGCCATGCAGGGCCGAGCTGCTCCAGGCTCGCTCGCCCCTGGGTGAGGCAATCCCTAACCGGTCAAGCCGCTGCCGCAAGCCATAGATCGATGCAGCCTCATCGGCGAACCAGGTGAACAGGTCGCGCACAATGGCAGCCTCGGCCTCGTCCAGCCGCACCCCCGCTGGGTCGCGCGGCCGCTCGGGGTCGAGCCGGTAGCCGTAGGGCGGCCGTGTCCAGGGCAGCAGCGTGCCGGCGCGCAGCTTGCGCAGGCGACCGCGGCGCGTGCGCTCGCTGATCAACATGCGCTCATACTCGGCCACGGCGCCGCGGATCTGCAGCAGCAGTTGGTCGTGTGGGTCGCGGCTCATCGGCCGGTCGAGGAACACGACCTCGGCCCCGTGCCGCTGCAGCTCCTCGACCAAGAGTGCCTGGTGCACGTAGTTGCGCGCCAGCCGGTCCGGCTCGGTGATCAGGATGCGGTCGAGCTGGACACTCGCGGCGGCGTCGCGCAGGCGGTCGAGGCCGGGCCGCCGTAGGCTGGCGCCGCTGTAGCCGTCATCGCGAAAAACCCGCTCAGGCGGTAGGGTCCAACCTTGCCCCTCGACATGGGCGCGCAGGCGGTCGAGTTGCTGGTCCGTGGTTTGCGCCTGGGCCTGGCGCAGCGTCGATACCCGGGCGTAGACGGCTACGTGCATGGCGGCTCTCCTCCAGACCGCTCCTTGGAGGGACCGCCGCGGCGACGTCCGGAGCCATCGTAGGCGTCGCCAGGAGTAGCTGGAACGCTTGATCCCATCGCCGCTCCGCCGCCCAATGGCCGACCTGGCGCCGTGTCAGCGTCCATTGCTGTCGCTTTATGATCCGCTCCGAGAGGGCAAGACCCTCCTGGAACAGCCGCGCAAGCCTGCGGCGTCAGGCGATCAGGCCGCCGCGGGCTGCGCCGCCGCGGCAGCATCAGCCTGCCAGAGCGCGTCAGGCAAAATTTGTCGTTTGCAACCAGACCATCTCGCAGCAGATGCGCTGGTCGCGACGAGGGGTGGATCTGCTGCTGCAGGTCCGCTGTGCGGTCTACAACGGCGCGCTCGGCTCCGGCTTCGGCCAACTGTTCTCGCCCTCATCCAGGTCAGGGCTGCACTGGGCGGAGGCGGCGTAGTCTCCCCAACTTCAAGACAGTCCCACCTGCGCCGCGGCCGGGCAGCTCTTGGTCAGCAACTCGAGCGCCTCACGAACGCCTATCTCGCCCGGGGTGGTGCCGCTAGCCGAGTACGAGCGCCGCCGGCGCGACGCCAACACCCGGTTGCTAGCGCTGGACCGCCAGGAGCACGACCTCGCGCGCGACGCCGAGCGCCAGGGCGCGACGGCCGGCCTGGCGGTCCACGCCGAGGCGTTCTGCCGACGCGTGCGCGAGGGCCTGGCAGACGCCGACTTCGACCGGAAGCGGGCGTTGCTCGAGCTGCTGGTCGACCGCGTGATCGTCTCTGACGGCGCGGTCGAGATCCGCTACGTGGTCCCGACCGGTCCGGACGGCGAACGCGAGCCGTTTTGGCGTTTGCGAACAGACTATCGAGGCAGGGATTGGGCGCTGGAAGCAGGTGATCGGGGACTGGCTGCGCGCGCATACGGACGAGCGTCGCGCGACCGAGGTGGAGGTGGCC
>JAFAWJ010001040.1 GCA_019242065.1 Chloroflexota bacterium | reverse complement strand
GATCCAACCGCCAGCCTCGAGCGGCCAAGGGTCGCACTGGATCGCACCAAGGCGCTCACGCGAGAGCAGATTGCCGCACTGTGGCGGCGCGACGACGTGGCGCTGCGCGAACGCGCGCTGTGGCGACTGCTGTACGAGACCGCAGCGCGCCAACGAGATCCTATCGCTCAATATCGAGGACCTCGATCTTCCCCACAAACGCGCTCGCGTTCAGTCTAAAGGTGGAGCGAGCGAGTGGGTATTCTGGCAAACCGGAGCAGCGCTGCTCCTGCCGCGGCTTCTTGCTGGCAGAACCACTGGTCCAGTGTTCTTAGCACATCGACAACCCACGCGGGCGGTGCCGAATATCGATCGATGTCCAGTCACCGGTCGCGCCCGATTGTCGTACCGACGCGCGGCCGAGTTGTTCAGTGGAACTAGCGACGGCTGGACACTCCATCAGCTTCGACACTCGGCGCTAACGCACGCTGCCGAGGATGGGACCAACACACCAATCCGGCTCGCTCGCTCGCGGCATGCCTCAGTACGTTCTCTGGAACGCTACGCTCGACCTGGTCCCGAAGCTATTGCACGCCACGTTGCCGAGCATGACCCAGCCCGGCGCAGGCGCTGATGCAGGGATCGAACAGCCGCGATGATCAGCTCGCTCGAGCTATCGGGGAGGCAACGTTCCGCTTCGCCAAACAGCAAGCGAATCTGGGGCCACTTCGCTGAAGTGACGGTTCGGGCATCGACGTCGCGGAGCAGCGGATTCGAGTTACGCATTTCGCCGCTCGCATTCGACTGGTTGAAAGAGGTCTACGGATTTGGCGCTTGGGAGTGGGCGCAGTGCGCCGCCTTTCGTGGCGGAGCTGTTCGCGGGGTGGCGTACGCGCTGCAACACACCACCAGTGGCATCGACTGGCGTCTCGCGATCGACGTGTACCCATTCGCGCAGCGCCAGCGGACACCTCAGCCGACGACGTCGCCCTCGCTACCTGCTTCGCTACTTGGCAGGCATGCGGCCTAAAACCATCCACAGAGCCTCGCCCCGAAGGCCGCGAAGTGTTGTTCCCGTGACCCCGCTCGGCCTACCGTACAAAATTCCCAAAATGATGTCCTGACCCGATGCGGCCGGTGAGTTGCGGACCGAGGACGTGCGGGTGGCCGCGCGCGACACCGGTCTGAGCGAGCGCACCCTCTGGCGCTGGCTGGCTCGGTCGACTCCACCGCGGCCGCGTGGTCGACGCGGGTACACCCTGACCCAGACGGATCGAGACGCGTATGCCGCCGCGCATGACGAAGTCGCACGGGCACGTGCAGCGAGCCGGCCGGCGAGCAGCACGGCTAGCCGCTGAACGACGTGCGGCTGTTCCATGGCGGCCATGAACGCATCTCGCCGCAACTCCAACGCGTCTAAAGGTTCGACCGCGCGCACGGTCGCAGTCCGAGTACCACCCGGTGGCCGCGCGGCGACTTCACCACCACACTAGGTCAAGTGAGCCGGTGGGTGAGCTTGGGCTGCTGACGGCGATCGCAAGGCTTGCGTCGCAATCGGCGTGCTCGACGAGTGCGTCATGGGTGAACTCCTTCACACGAGAACTCTGCGGAGGTGATGCGTGTGCGTGCGACGTCGCGGCGCGTCAGCTGAATGACATCCGGCGACTACGTGTTGACGCAGTGGCGCCCGCGGCGGCTGCGGCGGGCAGGGCGTGCTGTCCCGGCGCCGGATACTCGTCAGGTCCGGTTGTCGATTGGCCCCTGGTGGCTTCCTGGACCTATGACGCCACGGTGGCACGTGGCAAAGGCCTGAACATCCCGTGCGGGCTGCCTGCTCGCTCGTGTCGTTCACAAGAACTACGGCCCAAGTCGTGTCAGTGAGCGGCCCGCTGCTCTGGATGGTGAAGAAGTTGGTCGGAGTCGTCTCGATAACACCTCCACCAAGGACCTTCGTGCCACTCGGGTAGGAAACCTCGTACACGCTCGCGGAACTGACGCCAGGGGCCTGCGGCGGGAGCATCAAGCTGACTTCATCCTGCAGCACGCGCTGGTAGCCAGGCAAGGCGCGCCAAGACCTGTCCGTGTGAATCCGCCTGGACCGAGTTCAGTACACCCTCTAACAGGCCTCGCGCCGTCGATCCATCGCCATCCAGTGCCGCGAGCCAAGCATCTCCAACAGGCGTTGGCGTCCGCGGGGGAGCATCCAGAGGAAAATCCGCACGTGCCGCGCGAGCCCGTGCATGAACAATTGCACCGCCTCGGCGGCGAATATCTCCGCCGCTGACGCATCAGCTGGAGGTAGACGCAAGGGCGAAGCGCGGATCTCGTGCTCACCGTATACGCGAAGTGGCACTCGACTTGTGGCGAGCACGCGGACGGCGGGCGCGGCACGCAGCAGCGTGGTGATCAAGGCGCGCGCGCCGAGAACCTGCTCGAAATCGTCGAGCACTAGCAGCAACTGGAGATCGCGCACGAGGCGCAAAAGAAATTCAGTCCCATTTCAGGCGGTCCCCTCTCTGGTTCAGCGCCCTCGCAGCCTCATCCGGGCAAACTCCTTACGCATGCGGCGACAACAATCGAGCGGCCAACCCTCTGCCACAACTGTGATCCTGACGCGCGGCCCAGGACCAGAGACCTGCAGGTATACTGCGCGGTGGAACCACCGCAGACAAATTCATGGCCGGCTTCGACTGACTGGAGAGATGACGTGCTGGTACTACGATCTGCCGTAGCCGTTGGCGTTATGGTGGTCACGGGTCTGGGCCTCTTCGGCCTGGGAGCCTACTCGGCGAGTCGAGGCTTCGCCGAACCGCAAGCCGCGATCCTGGTGCCTGCCTCACTGGCCGTGGCCGTCCCGGCTGACCTGCGGGCTCAAGTTTCTTCCAGTTCAGCCGCCGCTGTGGTCCTGCAACTGCAGGCCGCCATCCCGACCGTCGCACTGACCACCGACTTCACGTCGGCAACCGACCCGGACGGGAATCTTGGCGTGCCAGGCCAGTACATGGCAAAAGCCCAGTTCTCCGACAGCAGCGCCAGTCCTGCCATCGTCGGCTATGTCGAGGTCTTCGCCACCGCGAGCGACGTCGCGCGCTCCTCGACGAACACCATGCCCGGTGAGACGAACCTCGCGCAGGGCAGAGTGCTGGTTCGCTTCACCACGCCGGTGTCGCAGGCAACTCTGGCGGCGTATCAGGTGGCACTCTCGACCATTCCGTTGCCGTAGGGCTGCTTGGGAGCCGACTCCAGCGGCCTCGGACCCCGCCTGCCGGCTACTGGGCGGTCACCACCTCTGGCAGATGGAGCTTCGCCGGGCCGATGAGCTCATCGGTCGTACTGCAGAGCTCGCACGCGCCCAGTTGAAGTGTTCCGTCCTCCATCGCCAGAGCCATCAAGCGCTGGCCCGCATTCAGCGCAACGGCGGTGATGGCTCGCCCGTTTGGCGCATTCAGCTCGGCGATCTGGTGAAAATCACTGGCGTCCAGCGCACGCGCCCCACCGTCGTTCCCCGCCGACAGGATCCAGTGGCCGTCCGGGCTGTACACCACGCTGCCAACTCCGTTGCCCGCCCCTGGCAGTGTCGCGATCGCTGTTTCGCGCTCGACGTCCCAGATCCTGACCAACCCGTCACTGCCCTCGGTGACAACCCTGCGGCCGTCGGCGCTGAACGCGGCAGACGTCAGGGCTGCAGCCCGCGGAGCCAGGTTGATTTGCGTCCCAGCCGCATTGACCGTGAGTGGTGTCGCGGCCTGCCGCACACTCAGGACATGCAGCTGCGCGTGGCTCTGCGCGTCCCAGACGCGGGCGGTTCCGTCCAGGCTGGCGGTGACGAGATACTTGCCGCTGGGATCGTAGGCGACGCTCGTCAGCGCGTCCGTGTGGCCGCTGAGCGGATTGCCCGTGGGCAGCAGCGTTTGCGCGTCCCAGATGTGGACCATCTGGTCGGTGCCGACAGCCGCGACGTGTGTGCCGTCGGGACTGAATGCCACGCTCCTGAGCTTGCCAGGTTGCGGAAATTCTGAGCGCTGCCCGCCCGTCTCCGGGTCGTAGGTGCGTGGCGGAAGGTTGTTGCCGCCGACCAGCAGCGAGCGCCCGTCCGCACTGAATGCGAGGGCGTACACGGCGCCGCTCTCTTGAATCGTGGTCCTCGGGGCAATCGGGACTGGGCTCGCAGCGTTCGGCAGCGACTGCAAAGCCTGCTCGAGATCCTGCGCGTTCCAGACGTTCACAACCCACCGGTCATTGGCGCCGGCGAGGTAGCGCCCGTCGGGGCTGAACGCGACGGCGCGTTGCGGCGTGCTCGTGCCATCCGATCCGCCCAGCGTCAAGGTCAACCCGCTGAGGTCCCATTGACGTACGGTGCCATCGGCGCCAGCCGTCAAGGCCTGGGATCCAGAAGCGTCAAACACGGCCTCCAATACTGGCGCGGTGTTCCCACGCAAGACGATGGACTGCGTGTACGTCGACGTGTCCCAGACTCGCGCCGTCCAGTCGTCGCTTGCCGTGAGAATATGCTTTCCATCGTTGCTGAAGCGAGCCGTGCGGACCACACCAGTATGGCCGCGAAGCTCCGCCAGCTGTGCTCCCGAGGCGGCATCCCAGACCCGTGCGACGTTGTCGTTGCCCGCGGTCACGATCAGGTTTCCGTCGCGGCTGAACGAGGCGTCGTTGAACGCGGCAGGCCCGGTTGACGTGCTGACGGCCTGGGGGCGCAACACCAGCACGTGCTGTGGATCGGGATCGTTCAGGGTGCGGACACGTGCGGTCCCATCCGCGTGAGCAGTGACGACGCGGGTGCCATCGGGGTTGTACGCCACGCTCGTTACCGACCCATCTCCGGCGTCGAAAGAGCCGACGTTCTGTGTGCTTTGCTGGTCCCAGACCTCGAGCACTCCGTTCACGTCGACGATGAGCACCTGGTGTCCGTCCGGGGGGCTGAACGTCGCCGCGCTCGCGGGCACGGCGTCCGATCCGAGCTGCACTGGCGTGACCGGCTGCCCCGCCTGAAGTTTCCACAGAAAGACGCGGTGATCGCGTCCCACCGTGAGCACTTCGGTCCCATCCGGGCTGAACGCGGTCTGT
>JAFAWJ010000984.1 GCA_019242065.1 Chloroflexota bacterium | reverse complement strand
TCGTCGGCCGCAGCCAGAACTTCGATTACGTCGAGTTTCTGGCCGAGTACGCGCCGTACGACCTGTATGCACTGGACAACATGGCGCGCGCCATCGAGCTGTCGCCTAACTTCACGGGGCTAATCAAGATCGAGCGCTCGGCCCAGGCGCACATCGCGGTTCGAGCCATGGCCGCCGGCATTCAGAACGTGCTGTTCACGGACGTGCGCTCGAAAGCAGACGCCGAAGACTGCGTGCGCACGGTGAAGCCGGAGGTCCCGGGCAGCATCGGTACCCATGGCAACGACGCCGGACGCGCCGCCATCGGTGGCGTCCCCGAGCTCATCAAGCGCTACGAAGACTCCGTAGTCGTGCTGATGATCGAAAAGAAGGGGGCGGTCGAAAACCTCGAAGGCATCCTGTCGGTCAAGGGCGTCGACATGGTCCAGTTCGGACCCGCCGACTACAGCATGAGCCTCGGCCTGGCCGGCCAACGCCAGCACCCGGCCGTCGTGGAGGCGTACGAGCACACCATCAAGACCGCCATCCGCATGGGCGTGCGCCCACGTGCCGAGATTTCGACGCCTGCGGAGGCCGAGTACTACATGAACCTCGGCGTCAAAGACTTCAACCTGTCGACCGACACGGCCATTCTGGCGGCGTTCTACCGTGCATCGGGTACGGCGCTGCGCGAGCTAGTCGGAGAGGGCGCGAAGGAGGCAGTCGCCGCGAGCTAGCACGACGAGAAGCGACGCGCACGGCCCGGTTCGTGCGTTACGGTGGATCTGGCCTGCCACTCCAGCGGCATTGGTCTGGGATACGCAACGTGGTGCAGCAACAACGACTTTTGACAGTTCGTGAAGTAGCGGAGCGACTCCGGTCTTCACCGGAAACGGTGCGGCGCTGGCTCCGCCAGGGTAAATTGCACGGTTTTCGTCCAGGCGGGACTAAACTCGGGTACCGCGTGCCCGAAGACGAACTCGAGCGCTTCCTGCTCCTTGCCACCTCGGGCAAGGAGCAACCGTGACAGTCGAGCGCATCCTGATCACCGGCGGGGCTGGCTTCGTCGGGTCCCACCTGGCGGACGCGTTGGCCAAGGCCGGCCATGAGGTCATCCTCTTCGACAATCTCGAATCCCAGGTCCACGGTGACGCGCGTGCACGGCCGAGCTATCTGGACGCCAACCACCGCCTCGAGCGCGGCGACATCCGCGATCCGGACGCGCTCGGACCACTGGTGCGCGAGGTGGACAGCGTGGTCCACCTCGCCGCCATGGTTGGCGTCGGCCAGAGCATGTACCAGGTGCGGCGCTATGCCGACGTCAATACGCTCGGCATGGCGACGCTACTGGAGGCGCTCGTCGCCAATCGCGATCGTGTGCGCAAGCTCGTGGTCGCCTCGTCGATGTCCATTTATGGCGAAGGCGCCTACACCTGCGCCGCGTGCGGCCCCGTGTTTCCGCGGCTGCGGCCGACCGACCAGCTGCAGCGCTTTGACTGGGAGGTGCGCTGCCCGGGCTGTGGCCAGGAGCTGCGGGCCGTGCCCACGACCGAGGACAAGCCGCTATATCCAACCTCCATCTACGCCATCACCAAACGCGACCACGAGGAGATGGCGCTGGCGTTTGGCCAGGCGTACGACGTGCCAGCCGTCGCGCTGCGCTTTTTCAACATCTATGGTTCGCGTCAGGCGCTCACCAATCCGTACACCGGCGTGGCGGCCATTTTCTGCGGCCGCATGCTTTCGGGCGAGACGCCGGTGATCTACGAGGACGGGCTGCAGCTGCGCGACTTCGTCCACGTCAGCGACATCGTGCAAGCCTGCTGCCTGGCGCTGTCGCGCTCGGGCGCCGATCACCAGGTGCTCAACGTCGGCACGGGACGGCCGATCAGCGTACGTCAGGTGGGCGAGCTGCTCGCCCGCGAGCTGGGCTGGACAGGCGGCTTCGAGGTCCGCCACAAGTTCCGCGCCGGAGATATCCGCCACTGTTTCGCGGACATTTCACGCATTCAGACGCTGCTCGGCTATGTGCCGCAGTACCAGTTCGAAGACGGGGTGGCCGAGCTCGTGGCGTGGGTCGCCAACCAGCAGGGGCTCACGGGGCCGGCGGCCAGCGAGGTGGACCGCCAGCTCGAAGCCTTCGGCCTGCTGCGCTGAAGCGGACGTATGTCCTGATCAGCCAGCGTCTTTGACGAATCGCGAGCTCAAGAACGCATTGAGGTCCGCCGCGCGTCGGCGGACCAGGTCGGCGTGGACCTCCTCTGGCAGGATCAAAAAGACCTCATCCTCGACGGCCCTGGCCACCAGCTCGCCGACGTCTTCGGGCTGCAGCTCCTGTCCACCCTGGATGGTTTGCGCCATCCGCGTCTCCGAGGTCTCGCGCTCGGGCGTCATGCCAATCGAGCGACCCGTCTCCGCCAGGTTGGTGTTGACGCCGCCTGGACACAGCAACGAGACGCCGATGCCAAACTGCTTGCAGTAGAGCGCCAGCGCTTCGCTGAGACCCACGACCGCGAACTTGGACGCGACGTAGGGCGCACCTTCGCCGGTGAGCGCCAGCAGACCGGCCACCGAGCCGGTATTGACGATCCAACCGTGGCGCCGCTGGAGCATGCGCGGCAGGAACGCGTGCACGCCGCGGATCACGCCGAAGACGTTGATCCCGAAGCACCAGCGCCAATCGTCGAGCGAAATGTCTTCGAGTGCGCCGCGCAGCACGACACCGGCGTTGTTCATCACCAGGCCGGCAGGGCCCATCTCGTTCTCAGTGCGCTCCGCCAACTCAGCCACGTCTTCGTCTCGTGAGACGTCGCAGCGCACGGCGAGCACACGCCGGCCGAGCTCGCGAATCTCCTGACTGACGGCCACCAGCCGCTCGTCGTTGACGTCGGCCAGGACGATGTCGGCGCCGCGGCGCGCCAGCGCGAGGGCCGTCCCCCGACCGATGCCGCTGGCGCCGCCGGTGATGACCGCCACTTCGCCCGCGATATTCATGCCGCTATCAGTTCGGCGATGACGTCGAGCGTCGTCGTATTTGCGAGATCATAGTGGCCGAAAATCACGCGATCGACGCCGGCCGCCTGAAACCCACTGAGTGTCGGCGCGATGGTTTCGGGCGTGCCGACGAGCCAGCCCATGTCGCGCGCCGCGGCCAGGACATCATCCGCCTGCGCCAGTGGCGGCACCCAGGTCCGCATGCGCTCGGCGCGCTCCGCGAGGTCGGTGGGGTCACGTCCGACGAGAATGCCCGTGGCCACCGAGCGGCGGATCTCATGTGGGTTTCTGCTGATCTCGCCACACAGACCATCCAGCTGTTGGCTCATCGTCACATATGTGGTGACCGACCCGGTGGTCACGTTCCACTCGTCGGCGTGACGCGCCACCAGCGGCAATGTCAGGCGTGCGCCGCCTCCGCCAATGAGGATCGGAACGTGGCGGTCTCCCAGGTCACACCGGATGCGCGCGATCGCCTCCGCCAGGCGCCTGGCTCGCTCGGATGCCGCGGGAAATGGCAGTCCGGCGGCCGCGTGCTCGTCGGCGTTCCACCCCAGTCCCAGCCCGAGCACAAACCGCCCTGGGGCGAGTTCGTCCAGCGTCTCCGTCATCCGCGTCACGATGGCCGGCTCCCGAAACGTGACCGGCGACACCAGCGGACCCAGCCTCACCCGCCGGGTCTCGGCGGCGGCCACCGCCAGCGCCGTCCACGTTTCCAGTCCGCGCTGGCGCTCGGACCAGGGCGACCGCACGTGATCCGACAGCCACACCGACTCGAGCCCGAGCCGCTCGGCCGCGGTGTACGTCGCCCGCCAGCGGTCCCAGTCCAGGCCCTCCTCTACCTCGACCAGGATGCCGAAGTTCATCCCTTCGGCGTCGTCACCGCGCCTTGTGCCGCCGAGCCGACCATCGACACGTACTTCGCAAAGACACCCGACGTATACCGCGGCGCCGGCGGCTGCCAATCGTGCATGCGCTGCCGAATCTCGTCCTCGGAGACGTGCAGGTCAAGTCGCCGCTGCGCCACGTCGAAGGTGATGCTGTCGCCCTCGCGCACGGCGGCGATCGGTCCGCCGACGGCCGCCTCAGGCGCGACGTGGCCGGCCATGAATCCGCGCGTGGCGCCGCTGAAGCGTCCATCGGTCAGCAGCGTGACCGACTCGCTCAGGCCTTCGCCGACGATGGCGGCGGTTACGCCCAGCATCTCGCGCATGCCCGGTCCGCCGCGCGGACCCTCGTACCGGATGACGACCACGTCGCCCGCCTGGATCTTGCGCGCGGTGACCGCCGCCATGGCCGCCTCTTCGCTGTCGAACACGCGCGCCGGGCCGGTGTGCGACTGCCGCTCGTAGCCCGCCACCTTCACCACGCACCCGTCGGGCGCCAGACTGCCGTGCAGGATCACCAGTCCGCCGCTGGTCTTGAGCGGGTTGTCGAGGCTGCGCACCACGTCCTGGCCGGCGGTTTCCTGCGCGCTGGAGGCTTCCTCGCCGAACGTGCGCCCGGTGATGGTCATGGCGTTCGGATCGGCGTAACCGCCTTCGACCAGTCGCTGCGCCACCAGGCGGGTGCCGCCCGCCCGATCAAGGTCGGCGGCCGCGTACCGACCGCCCGGCCGCATATCGCCCAGCAGTGGCGTGCGACTGCTCACGGCGTCGAAATGGTCGATGTCCAGGGTGACGCCGGCCTCGTGCGCCAGGGCCATGAAGTGCAGCACGGCGTTGGTCGAGCCGCCGGTGGTCGCCACGCCGGCGATCGCGTTGTCGATGGCCGCCGGCGTGAAGATGTCGCGCGGGCGTACGCCGCGGCGCAGGATGTCCATGATCAACTCGCCGCACTGCCGCCCGACGTCGCCCTTGCGGGGGTCTTCGGCGGGCACACCCGCGGTGCCCATAGCCGACAGCCCGCAGAATTCCATGGCCAGCGCCATCGTGTTGGCGGTGTACTGTCCTCCACAGGCCCCGGCGCCGGGGCACGCAAAGTCCTCGACGGCCTTGAGCTCTTCGTCGGTGATCTTGCCCGCGGCGTGCGCGCCCACGGCTTCGTAGACGTCCTGGATGGTCAGGTCGCGGTCACCCAGTCGGCCGGGCATGATCGAGCCGCCGTACACCAGCAAGCCCGGAACGTTCATGCGCAGCAGCGCCATCGCCCCCGCCGGGATCGTCTTGTCACACGCCACCAGCGTGATCAGCGCGTCGAAAAAATACCCGCGCGCCATCAATTCCATCGAATCGGCGATGAGCTCGCGACTCACCAACGAGGCGCGCATGCCTTCGGTCCCCATGGTGATGCCGTCGCTGATCGCGACCGTGTTGAATTCCATCGGCGTGCCGCCGGCCGCGCGGACCCCGTCCTTGACCCGCGCGGCGAGCGCGCGCAGGTTGAAGTTGCATGGCATCGTTTCTGTCCACGTGTTGGCGATGCCGACGATGGGTTTCTCGAGGTCGGCGTCCGTGTAGCCGATGGCTTTCAGAAAGGAACGTGCCGGTGCGCGGTCACGGCCGCTGAGCAGGATCGAGCTGTTGGCTTTGACGTCGTAGGCCATGCGGCCACGATCTTAGCCCAACCCTCAGCTTGGAAAGCCTTAGA
>JAFAWJ010000893.1 GCA_019242065.1 Chloroflexota bacterium | reverse complement strand
GAATGGTGAAACGAGTATAGCGCTCGAACTCGCGTATCTAATTTGTTTGGGCGGAGTTCGCGCATGCGCGAACTCCTGTTCGCCCTACAAATCAGTACTCGGGAACGCGCGCTGTACCGTTAGCCGCCGGCTCGCCTGCTTCGGTCTCGACTTGATCGCCAGCCAGCACGTGCACGCCCTCGGCCGGCGACTCTTCAGCTGGCTCTTCGAATGGCGCATCAGCGCCAGGTGCCGAGGAGTCGCTGAAGGAGTACGACGAGCCGCCCGTCCAGGCCTCGTAGCCTCCGCCGTAGTCGTACTCACCCGCGTCTTCTGCCTGGCGCAATGACAGGCCCAGTCGGTGACGCGACGGATCGATCTTGATGATCCGCAGGCTCACGTCTTCGCCCTCGCGCACGACCTGCTTCGGATGGGTGATCCGCTCGTCGGACAGCTCGGAGATGTGCACCAGGCCTTCGACACCTGGCTCGAGCTCGGCAAAGGCGCCGAACTGGGCGAGCTTGGTGATGCGCGCCGGCACGGTGTCGCCGACGTGGTACTTCTGCTCGATGCGCGTCCACGGGTTCTCTTCGACCTGCTTGAGGCTCAGTGCGATCTTCTTGTTCTCGCGATCGACGCCGACCACGCGCACGTCAACTTCCTGACCGACACGCAGCACCTGCGACGGATGCTGCACCTGGCCCCACGACAGCTCGGACAGGTGGATCAGGCCATCAGCCCCGCCAAGATCGACGAAGGCGCCGAAATCGGTCAAAGACGACACGCGGCCGTGCCGAATCTCGCCAGCCTGCAATTCGGCGAGCAGCCGATCCTTCTGCTGCGCTCGCCGCTCCTGGGCCGCGGCGCGCTCTGACAGGATCAGCCGGTTGCGGCGCCGATTCATCTCGATGACCTTGAGGTAGAGGACCTGACCGCGCATCGAGCGCAGCTTTTCTTCGACCTCTTCCTCAGTGCCACCCCGCCGCAATTCGACGATCTGGCTTAGCGGCACGAAGCCGCGCACGCCGTCAACCGAGACGATCAGGCCGCCCTTGTTGTGGTCGACCACCTCGCCGGTGACGACTTCTTCGGCGTCCTTCTTGGTCTGCAGGTCGCGCCAGCCGATTTCGGCTCGGGCGCGATTGATCGAGATGACCGGGCGACCCTCGGCGTTCTCGGGCACGATGACAACCGCGGACACGTGGTCACCGCGGTGCAGCGTCGGCTCGCCCCGCTCGTTCTGAATCTCGCTGGTAGCAATGACGGCTTCCATCTTGCCACCGATGTCGACCAGGATTTCTTCCCGATCGACAAGCACGACAGCGCCCTCGACAAGTTCCCCACGCCGCAGCTGGGTGTGCTGCGATTCCTCATATTGTTCCAGCAGTGCACCCATCCCCATATCCTGGGACGTGCTGCTGGCCTCGAGGCTTGACGGTGCGTCCGGTCTTCGGGGGGATATTTCTGGGGCCTGCTCCTCGGGGCGTTCCGCCGCCGCTTCCATTCCGTCCAAAACAACCAACCTTCGCGCTAGAGCGCAAAACTTCGCCCGGAGTATAACCGCACGGCAGGGTTGGTCGAAGTTTTGGTCGGAACCGACTACTGCGGGCGGCGGCCTTCGAGCGCTCGGGCCAGCGTCACCTCGTCGGCGTACTCGAGGTCGCCACCGACTGGCAGGCCTCTGGCCAGGCGCGTCACCTGGACGCCCAGGGGGGCCAGGCGGCGCTCCAGGTAGCCGGCGGTCGTGTCGCCCTCGACGTTCGGGTTGGTCGCCAGGATGACCTCGCGCACCGTGCCACCCTCGACCCGCTGGACGAGCTCTTCGATCTTCAGGTCTTCCACGGTCACGCCGTGCAACGGATCCAGCGCGCCGTGCAGCACGTGGTACAGGCCGCGGTAGATACGCGTCCGCTCCAGGGTGATCACCGCCATGGGGTCTTCGACGACGCAGATCGTGGTCTGGTCACGCTGGTCAGATCGACAGATGCTGCACGGCTCGACGTCGGTCACGTTGCCGCACACCGAGCAGAAGTGGACGGCCGCCTGCATGTTGATGATCGCCTCGGCGAGCTCGCGCACGGTTTCGGGCGGCTGACGCAGGAGGTGGAAGGTGAGCCGCTGGGCGGTCTTGGGGCCGATGCCAGGCAGGCTGGCGAAGGCCTCGACCGCGCGCGCGATGGGCTCGATCGTCTGCACGTGGGTCGCTAGGGCATCCCGGGCAGCTTCAGCCCGCCTGTGAGCGGGCCGAGCTTGTCGGCGGCGGTCTTCTGGGCTTTGCTCAACGCTTCGTTGATGGCGGCCAGCACCAGGTCTTCGAGCGTCTCGATGTCCTCAGGATCGACCGCTTCGGGGGCGATCTTGATGCGCTGGACTTTGGCCTGCGCCGGCCCCATGCCGATCTCGGAGATCGTCACGCTGACCGCCCCGCCGCCGGCGCTGGCCTCGATCGTCTCGGCGGCGAGATCTTCCTGGATCTTCATCATGCGCGCTTGCAGCTGGCGCATCATCTCGTTGTTCATCATGGCGGCCCGACCTCCCGGACAAGTGCCGAGATCATAGCGTTAGTCCGTTGGCACTCGCCTCGGCTGACCACCGAAGGTGCGCTGGGCGAAGTTGATCACCGGATCATCCAGTAGGCTGCCCGCATCAGCGGCCACGATCGCCTTCAGGCGGTACGGCGCGCGAAAGACGCGCTCCAGGGCGGCCTCGATGACCTGGCGGTTCGTCGACTTGTCGGCCGATTTACGGTTGTACTCGGTGGAAAAGGCCACAGTGAGCACCGTGTCGTCGAGGGTCAGCGGCTGGGCGCTGCGGACAATAGAGGCCAGCAGACCGTTGCGCAGCTGAATTTGCTCGACGACGTCGGGCCAGCGGTCGCCGAGCGATCGCGCCTCGGTGACTGTTGTCGTGGTGACCTCCGCAACGGTCGCCTCGAGGGAGTCGCCGTCCGCCGAGTCGACGGCCGCGACGACGATGGACTCGGTCACGGTGGTCAAGACGGGGTCCGTCGTCACCGATTCTGTGGGTCGATGTGTGTCCTGAGGGACCACGGCCTCGCGACTTGCGGGTGTCGCCGACGGTGGGGGAGGCACCACGGGCGGGGCGGTCACCGATTCCACGTCGCACGCGGTCAGCAACGCGACCTCGGTCTGCACCTGGAACTGCGCGGCGTCCCGCGTTCTGGCCAGCGCGTCCGACAACGTCTGGACCAGCTGCAGCAGCGCCCCGATCGGCCAGGCCGGCGCTCGCTCGCGCAACCAGGCCACCTCGTCCTCTGGCAGCTCGTCGGTCAGCCGCGCGTCGGCGCCGGTGCGCAGCAGCATCAGCGCCCGCAGGTTGACGATCAGCTCGTCGACAAACAGCCGCAGATCGGCGCCGCCCTCGGCCGCGTCGGAGACCACGGCCATGACCGTGCCCGGGTCGTGGCGGGTCATGCCGTCGATCGCCCCGCGCACTGCCTCGATCGACGGCAGGCTCAATGCCGCCCGCGCCACCTCCATGTCGATCCGTCCGACCGCGAACGCCGACAGTTGATCCAGCAGACTCAGCGCGTCGCGCAGGCCGCCGCGGGCCACCAGCGCCAGTCGCTCGACCACCGACGCCTCGACCTCCAGCCCCTCAGCCTCGGCGACCCGGGCGAGCTGTTCCTTCGTGGCCTGGTACGGAATGCGGCGGAAGTCGAACCGCTGGCAGCGCGAGACGATGGTCGCCGGCACCTTGTGGGCTTCGGTCGTCGCCAGCACGAACAGGGCGTGCGGCGGCGGCTCCTCCAGCGTCTTGAGGAAGGCTTCCCAGGCCGGTGCGGTGAGCTCGTGCGCCTCGTCGATGATGTACACCCGATAGCGACCTTCACCCGGTCGGTAGGCGACCTTGTCGCGCAGGTCGCGAATGTCGTCGATGCCGCGGTTCGAGGCCGCGTCGATCTCGACCAGGTCGAGCGCCCGGCCGGCCAGCGCCGCCTGGCACAGGGCACACGTGTTGCACGGATCGCCGTCCTTGGCGTGCTCGCAGTTGACGGCGCGATACAGGATGCGGGCCACCGTCGTCTTGCCGGTGCCACGCGGACCGGTAAACAGATAGGCGTGCGCCGGCCGGCCGAGCCTGACCGCGTTCCGCAGCGTGCGCGTGACGTGCTCCTGTCCGACGACATCTTCAAACCGTTTCGGGCGCCACTTCAGATAGAGGGCACGATGCGGCTCGGTTACCTGGGTCGGAGTTTGCGGATCGTCGAACACGCCGCAGGCTAGTTTAAGGTCCGACCTCCTGAATTCGAGCCATTAGTGCCGGGCTGCGCAGTCGGCGCTCGATGATGTGCTCGGCGTAATCGCGCAGCACCGTTTCCGCCTCGGCGCAGACGTGCGGCGCCACGTTGACGTCGCGCTGGCCGGCGGTTGCCTGCACGAAGCGCAGCAGCTTGAGGGCGGAGGTGCCGATGGCTCGCGCCGTGGGTTCGTCGGGTCCACAGCTCGGGCAAATCACGCCGCCGAGTAAAGCCGAGAAGTGATTCCGGTCGGGCTCGATACCGTTGCGACAGGTCACGCACTCGCGCAGCTCGGGGCGGTAGCCGAGGGCGTCCAGCAGCTGCAGGTGGAAAGTGATCAGCACCAGGCGTGCGTCGGCGTGCGCGCGCAGCGAATGCAGGCCGGCAACCAGGATGTCGTAGACGGCCCGATTCTCGGAACGGTCTTCGGTGAGCAGGTCCACGAGCTCGGTCAGATAGAAGGCGTGGGTGGTGAGGTCCAGGTTCTCGCGGATCTCGCGAAAGGCATCCAGCGTGTCGGCCTGGGACACGACGTCGAGCTCGCGACCGACGGCCAGCAGCACGTCGCTCAGCGTGAACGGCTCGAGGTGGCCGGCGGAGCGGCTGGTGGTCCGTCGCACCCCCTTGGCAACGGCGCGCACCTTGCCCTCGTCGCGCGAAAACAGGGTGACGATGCGATCGGCCTCGCCGAGGTCCATGCGTTTGAGGATGACGGCCGGCGTGCGATACAGCCGTTGGCGGCTCACGGCGGCAGCATGCCCGGCAAGGGCTCGACCAGGATGCGGCCGAGGCCCGGGTCGATGTCCTTCACGACGTCTTTGATGGCGGGAATCAGCAGCTCACGACCGCTCGAGGTCTTCACCACGTACACGTCGTTGGCGCCAGTCTCCAGGATATCGCTGACGCGGCCCAGGGAGCTCTGACTGGTGGCGTCGACCACGTCCAGACCAATCACCTGGTGCCAGTAGAACTCGCCGCTGGGCAGGCTGATGGCGTCTTCTGTCCTGATCAGGACGTCCTTGCCGCGGAACGTCTCGGCGACGTCCCGGTCGGCGACGTCCGCCAGTTTGAGGAGGACCACCTGGCCCTGGATCCGCCCGGCCTGGACGACGTGGGCTGCGCCGTCGAGCAGGAGCGTGTTGCCTCGCTTGAAGCGCTGCTTTGGAAAGTCGGTGACGATGCGGCACTTGAGCTCACCGCGGATGCCGTGCGGCGCAAGCACCTGCGCCACCACCAGCAGGTCGTCGTCAGACGACGTCGAGGTCGACGCGGGTGCCTTTGCGGGTTGCGGCGGCTTTGACGAGGGCGCGGAGGCCGCGGACGACGCGCCCCTGGCGGCCGATGACTTTGCCGATGTCCTCTTCGTCGACTTCGAGCTCGTAGACGGTCGTGTTGCCGTCCTGGACCTCGTCGACCTTGACGGACGTGGGCTTGTCGACGAGGGCTCGGGCGACATATTCGACCAGGCCTTTCAGGTCAGGCTCGAGATCTTCGAGGTCGTCGTCGTCTTCCTCGTCGAGCTCGACTTCTTCCTCGGCGTCGGTGGGCGGCGTGGGTTCTTCGGTCATCAGTCAGCCGAAGTGGGCGCCGCGGCGGCCACAGACGCAGCCGATGACGTAGCGGGCAGGATGCCGTGCGCCGTGAGCAGGCGCGTGACCCGGTCAGTCGGCTGCGCCCCGCGCTGCAACCACGCGCGCACCCGATCCTCTTTGACCACGAAGGTGGTCGGGTTGGTCAGCGGGTTGTAGTGGCCCAAATTTTCGAGAAACGTCCCATCCCGCGGCGCCGTCGCTTCGGCGACCACCAGACGGTACGACGGCTGCTTTTTGGCGCCAGTGCGGCGCAATCTGATCTTCAGCATAAGTCCTGCTATCGCTTCGTATATTGCGGTCGACGGCGGGCGGCTTTCAGTCCGTACTTCTTGCGTTCTTTTTCGCGCGCATCGCGGGTGAGAAAACCGGCCTCGCGGAGGGTTTGTTTGGTCGTTTCGTCGGCTTTGAGGAGAGCCCGCGCGGTGGCGTGGATGATCGCGCCGGCCTGGCCGCTGGTGCCCCCGCCGATGACTCTGGCCAGTACGTTCACGGTGCCCAGGCGATTGGTGAGACGCAGGGGCAGGGTGATCGCCGCTTGATGGGTCGCGCGCGGAAACCGCTGGTCGAGGGGCAGGCCGTTGACGATGATGTTGCCTGGACCCGGCTGGAGCAGGACGCGGGCGACCGCGCGCTTGCGGCGGCCGACGGCGGTGTAGCTTGCAGCGCCAGCCGAGGCGCGGCCGCCGGGCGGCGTCGGTCCGCGATCTCGCATGGTCATGGTTGTTCTCCTGTCTCGGCACTGGCGCGTTGGGACTTCTCGTACGCACGGAACTGGGCCGCATGCGGATGCTCGGCGCCGGCGTAGACCTTGAGCTTGCGCAGCATTTTGCGGCCCAACGCGTTGTGGGGCAGCATGCCGCGCACCGAGTGCTTGATCACGCGCTCGGGGTGTCGGGCGAGGACCTCACCCAGCGAAATCGACTTGAGGCCACCGGGATACGTCGAGTGGCGGTAGTACATGCGCTGCTGAGCTTTGTTGCCAGTCAACCGAATGCGACTGGCGTTGACGACGACGAAGTCGCCCAGGTCCATGTGCTCGGCAAAGGTAGGCAGATGCTTGCCACGCAGGTACGTGGCGATCTGGGTCGCCAGCCGCCCCAGCGTCTGGCCCTCGGCATCCACGAGGCGCCAGGCGTGGGTCACCTCGCTGGCTTTCGGGCTATACGTTCTTTGCGTGGTCGGCATGAAGCGAACTTACCTCAGGTTCAGTATTCGATGTGATGCAGCGTGAGTCCCAGGGCGGGCGCGTTCGGACCAGCCGCGCGACGGTCCGCGGCAGACAGGGCTGCGGCGAAGTCAGATGGCGACCAGCGGCCGCGCCCAACCCACAGGAGTGAGCCGACGACGCCGCGCACCATGTGCTTTAAGAAGGCATCGGCACAGATGTCGAAGACCAGCAACGAGCGGCTGATCTCCAGCCAGTCGGCGGCGAAGACGGTGCGCACCGTCGACGAGTCGTCGGGCGTACGCGTCGCCAGCGAGGCGAAGTCGTGCATTCCGATCAGCGCGCTCGAGGCGGCGCGCATGGCGGAGACGTCGAGCGGATCGTGGTCGACCAGGGCGCGGCCACGGACACGCGCAGATGGCACCGCGTGGCGCCAGATCGCGTAGCGGTACCAGCGCCGTCGCGCCGAACGGCGAGCATCGAAGTCGCCGGGCGCCTCGGCGACGTCGTCAACCCAGACGTCGTCCGGGAGATGCTGAGGGAGCAGGCGCTGAAGACCCTGGGGCGGCATCGGCGAGGACGTCTCGAAGGAGACGACCTGGCCGGCGGCGTGCACCCCGGCGTCGGTCCGACCAGCGGCCGTCACCCGCGTCGGGTGACCGACGACCGTGGCTAAAGCGCCTTCGACGGCTGCCTGGACCGTGGCAGCGCCGGGCTGGGTAGCCCAGCCGGCGTAGCGCGTGCCGCGATAGCCGAGCGTCATCCGCAGGCGCCGCATCAGATCAGGCGATCAGCTCGATCTGGGCCATCGGCG
>JAFAWJ010001060.1 GCA_019242065.1 Chloroflexota bacterium | reverse complement strand
TCGTATCTGCTGACGGGAGATCCGCGCCAGGTGCACGTCGAATTTCGCAAAGGCGGGGTGGCGCGGCTCGAGATTGGCGAGGGCCTGCAACCGGGGTCTGGGCTGCTGGTGTGGTTGTTAGGACCGAAGGTTCTTCGCAGGTGATTTGGAGGGACTTCGCGCATAGCACCCAGCGGCGCATGTGCGGGCTCCCCCCAAACGAAAACAATAAGATGCCAGGACCATGTCGTACAAACTGATCGACGGTCGGCTACTGGCGCGTGGCTTGCGCGCGGAGATCAGAGCGCGGGTGGGCGTGCTGCGCGAGCTCGGCTGGAACCAGCGGCTCGTGTCGATCGCCGTGGGGGGCATCGAGGCCACGGCGCTGTATGTGCGCAATCAGCAGCGGGCGTGCGCCCAGGTGGGCATCGAGTTCGAGGATCGCGCGTACGGCGCCGACGTCACCCAGCAGGAGCTGCGCGCCGCGATTTCGGCGTTGAACGTCGATCCGCGGGTGACCGGCATCATTTTGCAGCGCCCGTTGCCGATGCACCTGGACCTCAAGTTTCTGCAGAACTCCATCCATCCTGACAAAGACGTCGAGGGCATGCACGCCGCCAACATCGGCAATATTGTCTACGGCGGCTCGGCGCTCGGACCGTGCACCGCGCGCGCGTCGGTGGCACTGCTGAAGTCGACCGGCCTGGACCTGCGCGGGCTGGAGGTGGTGGTCGTCGGCCACTCGGAGATTGTCGGCAAGCCGATCGCACTGCAGTTGATGGAAGAGTTCGCCACGGTGACGATCTGTCACCACGAGACGCGCAACCTGGCCATTCACACGCGCCGGGCGGAGGCGCTGTTCGTGGCAGTTGGCAGGCCAGGGCTGATTACGGGCGACATGGTGAAGCCTGGCGCGGCGGTCATCGACATTGGCATCAACCAGGTGGCGGACCGCATCGTCGGCGACGTGGACTTCGACAGCGTGGTGGACGTGGCGGGGTGGATCACCCCGGTGCCGGGTGGCGTCGGGCCGATGACGGTGGCGATCCTGCTCAGCAATACCGTTCAAGCAGTTGAGCGGCAGCGCAAAAGCTACGAGGAGGCGATGGCCAGCGGCGGCCCCTCGTGGGCCTGAGCGATGGCGGCCTGGATCCGCGCGGCGGTCACGGGCATCTCCAGGTGGTGGACTCCGAATGGGCGCAGCGCGTCGACCAGCGCATTCACCACGGCCGCCAGGCACGGGGTGATGCCGGCCTCGCCACCGCCTTTGACGCGTAACGGATTACCGGGTGTCGGATCTTCGGTCAGGTCCAGCGTAAAGTCGAGCACGTCCGTGGCGCGCGGTAGGGCGTAGTCGAGAAAGCTACTGGTCAGCAGTTGGCCGGTCCCGGGCTCGTAGACGGCGTGCTCGCACAGCGCCTGGCCGATGCCCTGCGCAATGCCGCCGGCCACCTGGCCGTGCAGAATCAGCGGATTGATGGGTTGACCGACGTCGTCGACGGCGGTGTAGCGCGTGAGCGTGATGGCGCCGGTGTCGGGGTCCACCTCCAGCTCGCACACGGCGGCGCCGGTGGGATGTGCGGGGATGCGACCGGTGAAGCTGGCTTCGGCGCTGATCTCGTCGGCGTGGGCGGCGTCGAACAGCGACACATGCCGGTCGGTGCCGGCCGCCGCCCAGCCCGCGTCTTGAAACACCAGGTCCTCGGGAGCGACTTCCAGCAGGTGGGCCGCCACCTGGCGTGAGCGCTCGCGGATCTGACCGCAGGCGTCGACGATGAGTGTGCCGGCCAGGCGCATGGATCGGTCGGAGTGCGTGCCGCCGCCGGATGTGACCACGCGCGTGTCACCGGTGATCAGGCGGACCTGACGCGGAGTGAGGCCCAGTTGATCGGCGGCGACCTGGGCGAAGCTGGTCTCGTGGCCCTGACCGCTGGACTGGGTACCGGCGACTAGCTCGACGGTGCCGCTGGACAACACGGTGGCCTTGACGCGTTCGTGCGGCGCGCCGACGGGTGCCTCGACGTAGTTGGCCAGGCCGATGCCCGCGTACCGACCACGGGCGAGAGCAGCAGCACGGCGCTGAGAAAACCCAAGCCAGTCGGCCAACTGCAATGCACGCTGCATGTTGTGGAGGAAGTCGCCGCTGTCGTACGTCAAGCCGAGTGGCGTGGAGTACGGCAGTTGAGCATGCGGAATCAGGTTGCGGCGACGCAATTCCACGCGATCCATGCCGGTCTGTTCGGCGGCGAGGTCCAGCAGGCGTTCGAGCATGAACATGGCCTCCGGTCGCCCGGCGCCTCTGAAGGGTCCGGTGCAGCCGGTGTGCGTCAGCACGCCGCGCATGCGCACGAAGGCGTGCGGCATTGCATAGATGCTGCACAGGATGCGCGAGAAATTGGCGATGGGCACGTACCCGCCGACGGTATGCGCGCCCAGGTTGTAGACGCAGTCTGCGGCCAGCGCCACGATGCGGCCGTTCTGGTCGAGCCCGAGGCGCAGCGTGGCTGCCGAGTCGCGGCCCTGGTGGTCGCTGAGGAAGGCCTCGGAGCGGGTGCTCGTCCAGCGCACCGGCCGACCAACGCGTCGGGCCGCCCAGACCACCACCACCTGCTCGGCTTGCAAGTACGAGCGTGGTCCGAAGCCGCCGCCGACGTCGGGCGAGATTACCCGGACGCGCTCGAGCGGGACGCCCAGGGCACCGGCCAGCGCGGAGTGCTGGCGGCTGACGCCCTGGCTGCCGGCGACCATGGTGTAGCTGTCCGTTTCGGGGGCGTAGATGCCGATGGCGGAGCGGGGCTCCATCTGGGCGTTGGCGATGCGCTGGCTGACGAAGGTGTGCTGGATGACCTTTGCGGCGGCGGCGAGGGCGGCTTCGGTCGCGGCGCGGTCGCCGTGCTCGCCGTCGAGGGCGACGTTGTCGGGTACGGCGGCCCAGACGGACGGCGCGCCAGGTTGGAGGGCGGCGTCGATGCCGGCGACCGCTGGCTCGCCTTCGTAATCGACGGCGACCAGGTCGGCGGCATCGCGGGCCAGGGCGGCCGTTTCGGCGATGACGACCGCCACCGGCTCGCCGACGTGGCGCACACGGTCGACGGCGAGTGGCAGCTGGGGCTCGTCGAAGGGTGGCGTGCCGGCGGGATAGTGGAAGGCAGGCTGGCGCGGGTTGACGGCGTCGGTGGGCAGGGCGGCGTGGGCGATGCCGGTGTGGCCGTCGGCCAGATAGTCAGCGCCTGTGAGCACAGCGATGACGCCGGGTGCGTCCTGCGCCGGGGTGGGGTCGATCCTGACGATTCTGGCGTGGGCGTGTGGCGAGCGGACGAAGGCGGCGTACGCCTGGTCTGGATAGCTGAAATCGTCGGTATAGTGACCGGCGCCGCGCACCAGGCGCAGGTCTTCGAAACGTGGCAGCGGGCGACCGACGAAGGGACCGCTGCCGAGGCTCATCGACTGGCGAAGGCTTTGACCAGGGTGGTGAAGTTCGCCGCGTTGGTGCTGGCGGTGCTGGCCAGCACGCCGTCGATGCTGGTTTCGGCGGCGATCTCCTCGATGTTGCGGGGGTTGACCTGGCCGCCGTAGATGACGCGCGTCTGGTCCGCCACGGTCTGGGAGTACAGCATGGTGAGCGTGTC
>JAFAWJ010000167.1 GCA_019242065.1 Chloroflexota bacterium | reverse complement strand
GCTCAAGTGATGACGTGGGAGAAGTTCCGCGTGTTGCGGCCGTCGCATCCAAACCTGGCGTCATACTCCGCAACGGACGTCATGCGCCTGGCGAGCGCCGAGCACGGCCTGCGGCAACTCGCGAAATCCAGTTTCGATCCCCGTCGTGAGCGTGGTCATCGCCGATCAGAACCCGCTGGCATCCCAGGTTGCCGCAACCTCATCGCCGTTGTGGTTCGAACGTGGCGGATTTCGCGTGACGGCGAGCAGTCACGACTGGTCGCTGGTCGCGCTGTCCGTCGAGCACAGCCACTGCAACGTGCTGGAGGGCTCCTCGACCTCCGACACGCGCCCCTGTGCGCGTCAACCTGACCCAGACGGGCCTGCGCTTCTACGGGCCTGCGCTTCTTATGGAGACGCGGCGCCAACGTCGCATTCCGCCAGTGGCCGCCGGACTGCCAGCACGCGGACGCCGCCGACGCCATCGCCCTGCACGTCCAGGACATCCAGCCCTGAGCCGCGGCTTTCTCAGGCTCTTCGCCGCAGGTTGCTCTGTTCGCGACGACTCTTTCTTTCGCGGTGCGCCAGTTCGCGCTCGTTGGATCGACGCCACTGGACGCGCCAGCGCAACGCGTGGACTCGGCGTTTTCGGTTCGTCAATCGTCGGCGCGCGCTCGCCGGTCGACGGCTCTGGCGGCAGAATGCGACATCGATCGAAGCGCGACATCAACTCGACTCGAGCTCGGGTTGACCTTGTGGATTCGCCATGTCGCGGGCGTCGACCGTTGTCGAGCCGCTGGGCCCGCGGAGTCGGCTCACGTCCGTCCAATCGTGGCACTGGTATCGACGTCCTCGTGCGGTCGCCCACACCCCGGTGCACGGTGCCCTCGAAAGCGGGCGGTCGTGTTACCTGCGCAACGTCAGCCGCCGCCCCCTCGGCCGATGCGGAAGCACCTCAGCGGGCGTTAGCTTCCACCTGAGAAGCAAATGAGAGGGCCCATCCAATACGGATGGGCCCTCTCATTTGGTTGGAGATTCGGGAGCTGGCGCTACACAATCGCGAACGATTTTACCTCGCCACGCTGCAGGCGCGAACCCACAGTGTCCCATACGGCGTCTGTTGACGCCCAGCCTCGCGCACGCTCCCTCAGGTCCATGGCTAAACTTAACATGCAAAACGGTTCGAGTCAATGTCTGTGCAACACATCCGCCGAGATCGTTACGCTGCCGGCACGCGCCGCATTCGACGTCACGACTCGACATAAGCTCTGTCTTTTTCAGCCCGTGAGGGGCGCCCGACCGTGGCCACCCTGGCGCGTCGCATTCGGACCCGCCGTCCCGTTGACCGCGAACCCCGCTCACGCTTCCACCACCGCCTTTGGACGTGCTGTTTCCCTGTGACCTCGCTGACCGCTTCCACCAACGCGTCCGGACCTCCTTTGCCCGCAAACTCCGCCGACCGCTTCCGCCGGGCGCACTTGGACCGACAGGTCCCTCAGCGGGAAGGTCGCTGTCCACCTCTCCCGGCCGCACCGTCGGCCCCAGCCTCGCCCAGCCCCAGTTCGGCATACACCGCCCTGGCAATCGGCACCGCCGCCTCCTTGTCACCCGCCGCCAGCTCGCCCTCAATCACCATCTCCCTTAGCTGGTCTTTGATCGGCTGAATCCACGCCCCCGGCCCGCGATCGAACAACTGCATCAGCTCCAGCCCATCCAGCGGCGACGCGATCCGCGCGATGTCCTCCTGCAGGCGCAACGCTTTGATGCGTTCCTCCAGCTCGGCCACGCTGCGGGCGATCGCCGCCCGACGCTCCACCCGCCCCGTCGTCACGTCGGCGCGCGAGAGCGCCAGCAAGTCTTCGATGAGCTCGTCGCCCACGTCGAGCACGAAGCGGCGCACGGCGCTGTCGGTCCACAGTCCTTCGTAGGCGTTGGCGCGCAGGTGCAATCCCACCAGTCGACCAACCCGGTCGACCAGCTCGGCGGGCTGATGTTGATCTGCCAGGATCCGGCGCGCCATCCGCTCACCTTTGCGGTCGTGCCCGTGAAAGGTCACCTTGCCACCTTCCACGCGCTTGGTCGCGGGCTTGGCAATGTCGTGCAGCAGCGCCGCCCAGCGCACCGCCACGCGGGGCGGCGTGCGGTCGAGAACTTGCAGGGTGTGGCTGAAGACGTCCTTGTGTCTTGCGGCACCTGGCTCGTGAACCGTGCCGCGCAGTCTCGGTACCTCGGGCAGGCTGAATTCGGCCAGTCCCAGCTCACACACCAGGGCGATGCCGCGTGCCGGGGCTGGCCCGAGCAGCATTTTTTCGAGCTCATCGCGCACCCGCTCACGACTGATCGCGCTGAGCGCCGCGGCGGACTCGACGACAGCTCGCGCCGTGTGTGGCTCGATCTCGAACCCGAGACGGCTGGCGAAGCGCACCGCGCGCATCAGCCGCAGCGGATCCTCGCGGAAGCGCTCGGTGGCATCCCCCACGGCGCGGACGAGGCCCCGCTCGAGGTCGCGTTGCCCGTCGAACGGATCGACCAGTTCTCCGCTGCGCGGATCCTGCGCGATGGCGTTGATGGTGAAGTCACGGCGAGCGAGGTCGTCGGCAAGATTGCGACCGAACGCCACCGACGGCTTGCGCGAGCCGGACACATACGCCTCGGCCCGATAGGTGGTGATCTCGACGATGGTTCTGACGTCGGCAGTCTCGAACACCGCGCCGATCGTGCCGAATTTCTCGCCAAGGTTGAACACCTTGCCGCCAGCCGCCTTGAGAGCGCGCTCGGTCTGGTGCGGCGTCGCGCTGGTCGCGAAGTCGAGGTCGTGACTGGCCACGGCCCCGAGTAGCAGGTCGCGAACCACCCCGCCGACGAGGAACAGCTCGATGGACGGGTCAATCCGCACCAGCGCCTCGCCAATGCGCAAGCTGAGCTGCTGGACGTGTGCCGGCAGGCGTGTCATGCGTTGGCCATCAATCATGTGCGATTCCGCGCATCTGTCGGCTGGGCAACAGCTGACCTCGCTCGTGTGTCAAGGTCGCTCTCCGCGGGCCGCGCC
>JAFAWJ010000108.1 GCA_019242065.1 Chloroflexota bacterium | reverse complement strand
ACCGTCACGCTGTGCACGGTGGCCAACGTGGCGCGCAGGTTGGGAAGCTCCTGCTCGAGTGACTCGAACGTGGCCGAGTGGCGCAGCTCGCCGATCGCCGCGGTGAGGGCGCGCATGCCGGCAGAGGTGCAGCGCGCGTCGCTGAGCATCTGGTCCAGCTGAACCACGACCTCGACCAGCAGCTCGAGATCCGCCAGGCGGCGGGCCACACGTTCCAGGTTGGGGGTGGGGTCGGCGGTGGGGCGGTAGCGTTCGCCACTCGGCACGTGGCCCAGCTCTTCAAGCGACGGCAGGAGCTCGCCAATCCGTTCGCGGAGGGCTGGACGGCTCAGGAGATCGCTCAGAATTGCAACGCGATAGGCGATGACCTCAGGGTCCTGGGTCAGCTGACGCAGCACCGTCAGGGCGAAGCGCTCGCGGGCAGCGCGGCGAGGGGCGGGCGTCTCGGGGGCGACCAGGGCCGCCGCGATCCTGGCCAGCTCCAGGTCGGCGGCCGCCTCATCACTGACGCGCTGGCGTTGGAGATCCGACCCCGGCGGCGCAGGCCACAGAAGACGCGGGAATTGCGGCGGAGCGGTCATGGGCAACGGGAGCGGCCTGTATAGACAGTCAGTGTGCCATCCGAGTCGCTCGAAGGACGATGGCACCCGTTTGCTTGAGGTAGGACTACGGTGTGAGTGAGCCCATGACGCACGAATCTCCGGGGTCTCAGCCAGAGCGCACGGTGGCGGCATCGGAACTCTTCGGTGATCAGGGCGGCGCGGAACGGCGGAGCAGTTTGCGCGAACTGCTGCCCAGTCTGCTCGTCAATGCGCTGGCGCCGTTTGTCGCGTACCAGGTGTTGACGGGCAAGGGCATGGATGCCGCGCAGGCGCTGACCATATCGGCGGTGTTTCCTGTGCTCGGCATCGCCTGGGGATTTGCGCGCTCGCGACGCGCCGACATCATTGGCCTCGTCTCACTAGCGTTCATCGTCGTCGGTGTGGCGACGAGCCTCATTTCGGGCGATCCACGCTTCATTCTGATCAAGGAATCGCTGTTGACGGCCGTCTTTGGCGTGGTGTGCCTGGTGTCGCTGGTGCTCATGCCGCGGCCGCTGATGTTCTACTTTGGCCGCCAGTTCGTCGGCGGGGGCGACGCGGCGCGCATCGCCACGTACGAGAACCTGTGGCAACACGAGCGCTTTCGGACGGTCAATCGGACGATGACGCTCGTCTGGGGTGTCGCCTATCTGGTCGAGGCGGCGGCGCGGGTGGCGCTGTCGTTCGTGATGCCGATTCCCGTATTCCTGATCATTTCGCCCATTCTGGCGATCGGCGTAACGATTGGGCTGATCAGTTGGACGATGGCGTATGGTCGGCGGTCCGCGCGACGCGGCGAGGCGGCCGCGGCGGCTGCCATCCAGTCAGGATGACACGACCACTGGCGTTGGTTCCTGTTGGGGCATGACCTGGGGATTGGCCCCGGCCGTCGGCTTCGGCAGGTTCTGCACCTGTGAGCGCGCCAGGTCCAGCGCGGCGTTCGCGTCGGGCATGGACGGGTACGGCTCGGCTGACGGGTCCACCTGTCGAAACGCCGACGTCAGATCGCCCAGCGTGCTCGAGCGATAGGGGCTGATGTTCGGCTCGGCCACGCCGAAGCGACTGGCCAGGAAGCGAATCACGGAGGTGTGATCGAACGGGTCGCTGCACACCCAGCCACCGCGCGTATAGGGCGACACGATGATGGCGGGTACGCGGAACCCCGGCCCGATCGGCGCACCGTCCACCACCTCCTCAGGCGTATCGGTGTCAGCCGTCGGTGGCGCCACGTGGTCGAACAAGCCGTCGTTTTCGTCGTAGTTGAGAATGAAGACGGTCGTGTTCCACACGTCAGGATTGGATGCGATCGCCTCGAGCTTGCTGGCAACGTAGCTTGCGCCGGCCGCCGGCCAGTAGTCGGGATGCTCGGATCGCGTCGACGGCATCACGATCCAGGACACCTGGGGCAACTGGTTGTTGCGAGCGTCCCACTCGAACTGCCCGGCCGACAGGCGTTGCATGCCGTTGATCCACAGCGGCGACGATTGCGGCGCGTCCTGGAAGGTCTGAAACCACGCCAGCGCGTTGCAATCGTAGTTGTCCTGTTCCTGGTACACGCGCCACGTGACTCCGGCCGCCTGCAGGCGCTCGGCGTACGTCGTCCAGCGCAGGGGTTGCGGATGGATGTTGCTGGTGATCGGCCCACCCCCGCTGGAGGATGGGTCGATGGTGCCGGTCATCAGGTACAGGCGATTCGGGTGTGTCGGCCCCAGTACGGAGCAGAAGTAGTTGTCGCAGATCGTGAACGCGTCGGCGAGCGCATAGTGGAAGGGCAGGTCGTCGCGGGTGTAGTAGCCCATGGTGAAGGGTCCGTTGCCCAGGTCGGCCAGGCGGTGGACGAGCAGCCAGCGATCCATGGCGCCGTTGTTCCAGGCTGCGTGCTGCATTTCCCAGGCGTGACTGGTTGACGGTATTTTCTGCGCTGCGCTCGTGGTGGTGTCCAGGTGAAAGGGCAGCATGTAGCCGTCAGGGTTCAGCGCATCAGGCTGGTAGAAGACCGACTGACCGTTCGACAGGGTCATGGCGTTCGGGTCGTCGAAACCGCGCACTCCGGCCAGCGTGCCGAAATAGTGGTCGAACGAGCGGTTCTCCAGCATCAGGATGACGACGTGCTGCACGTCCTGCAGGCTGGCGCGGGGTGAGGGCGTCTGAGCCAGCGCGCGCTGGAGGGCCGGGGTCATGCCAAGCAGTGCCAGCGACGCTCCAACGCTGGCGGCGGAGCGCGTGAGGAAGCGGCGTCGGCTGAGCCTGGCGCGAAACGGCCGAGGCTGCGCGGATCCAGGGGCACCAGGCATCGCGCAGAGTATCGCCGAGTAGCTGTCGTCGCGCAGGCGACTCGCGATCAAGGCAGACGAGGACCGTTCATCGGCGAGTTCTTCCGACCGGGTAACACGTGGGTGGCGTCGAGTTGGTCCGCAGGTTTGGCAGGCAGCTGCG
>JAFAWJ010000964.1 GCA_019242065.1 Chloroflexota bacterium | reverse complement strand
CTCGTCGGTGCCGGCCATGCCCAGCAGGATGCTGTCGTCGGTGTACATCTGCGCGGTCACTTGCTGGAAACCAATCGCCGGCCCACCCGCGCGAACTTCGAGATTGACGCCGGTGTTGCCCAGCGGACCTGAGTACGTATTTTTGTCAGTGTCGATGGTGCCGTTGGGACCGATCAACTGATACAGAAAGCCGTGGTCAGGCTCCGGCCACCAGTTGGTCTGGACGACCACGTTGTCCGGGCACACACCCTTCAGACTGCCGGCCGCGACGGGCGCTCCGGCCGACGAGGTGCCGGCGATGGGGCTGGGCGAAGGAACGATCGACGGCGCCAGCGATGGGACGGGCGAGACGGCGGGTTGGGCAGCGGCGGACGGAGAGGCAGCGGCCGCGGGTGAAGCCGCCACGGCCACCGCCGCCGATGCCGACGCCGCAGGGGACGCGGCAGCCGCGGGTGTCGCCGCAGCGGCGGGCGGGTTGGTCGCTGCGGCCGGCGGCGCGCTGGGCGAGCAGGCTGCCAGACCGACCGCGCCTGCCAGCGCGATCGAGAGCACCGGCAGCCGGGAACTGAAGCGTCGACGATCAAAGGACATGGTGCGCGGGACCCCCTTTGGGATGTGGATGCGAGACTCCTGCGGGTGTTGGCTTACTCGGTCGAGCGCTGGGATTCGTGCCACGAGCCAACCAGCAGATGGCCCAGAAAGCCGAATCCCCAGAACACCAGCAGACCGAGGATCGAGGACAGGGCGACCGCGGCGAACAACTGCTCCGACTGCAGTCGCGCGCGATAGTCGTCGATGAGTCGTCCGATGCCCGGGTCGCCCTGGCGGAAGAAGAATTCGCCGACGAACGCGGCAACCACCGAGAGCCCGGCCGCGATGCGCCACCCGGACAGGATCGCCGGCAGCGCGCCCGGCAACTGCAGCTTGAGCAGACGCTGCAGCCGTGTCGCGTGTTGCAGCGTAAACAGGTCGTGGTGCGACTGGTCGGATGATTTCAGGCCAAACAACGTGTTGGTGATGATCGGAAACAGCGAGATCAGTACACAGACCAGCACGCGGCTACTGAACCCGAACTGGAACCAGAACCCGATGAGCGGCACGATGGCAAGGATCGGGATGGTCTGCAGGACGACCGCCCACGGATAGATCGACCATTCGATCCACTGGGCCTGGATCATCAGGATGGGAATGATCGTGCCGATGACGATCGCGACCAGGAGACCGACGATCGCCACTTGCGTAGTCGACCACAGCGCCGCGAGGATCTCGCCGGAATTGGCCGGGTTCAGCAAGCCGACCAGCACGACGTCCTGCGGTGGCGGCATCAGAAAGCGCCGTCGCGGCTCGAGCAGAACGTAGCTGATGAACAGCCAGACCAGCAACACCAGCAGGAACACGACGATCGGGGCAACGATCTGGGCGATGGCCCGCCCGCGGTTCGACTGTCTGCGGCGGCTGACCGTTGCCGCGGCGGGGGTACGTGACGCGGAGGGCGGGGCTGTCGAGATGCTCACGTGAGATTGGCTCGCAAACGCGCGGAGATCTGACCGGCGATCGCCGCGAACTGCGGATCGAATCGCAGCTCGGGTGACCGTGGGTAGCCAAACGGGATTTCGACCTCGGTCACGATGCGCCCGGGCCGCGGCGACATGACCACGACGCGCGAGGCCAGGTAGGCGGCCTCGTTGACCGAATGCGTGACGAAGAGTCCGGCAAACCGCTCGCGCTCGAACAGCCCCAGCAGCTCGCCGTTGAGGCGCTCGCGGGTGATCTCGTCGAGCGCGCCAAACGGCTCGTCGAACAGGAAGATGCGCGGACGCATGGTGAGTGAGCGGGCCAGCGACACGCGCATGCGCATGCCGCCCGAGAGTGCACGCGGCCGGTGCTGTTCGAAACCGCTCAAACCCGTGACGGCGATGGCCTCGGCCGCCAGGCGGGCGCGCTCGTCCCTGGGCACACCGTCAAGCTCGGCCAGAAGCTCGACGTTCTTCTGCACGGTGCGCCAGGGCAGCAGGGTCGCGTCCTGGAACACATAGCCGAGGTTGCCGGGCGCGACGCGAATCTCACCCGCCGTCGGGCTGGTCAAGCTGGAAGCCAGCCGCAGGAGTGTCGACTTGCCGCATCCTGACGGGCCGACAATCGACACCATCTCGCCGGCGGCCACCTGGAGGCTGACGTCATCCAGGGCCTGCGTGCCGTCGGGAAAGACCTTCTCGACGTGCTCGAAGGCCAGGGCTACGTCATCGCGCGGAGTGGCCATGCCATTGCGGTCGAGGACTGCGGTCTGAGCGGCGGGACGCCCGGGCACGCCCACAGGGTACATGTCGGGCAGCGGCGAGCGCTTTGTGCGAAGTGCCCAAGTTCACGGCTGGCCTGGGGCCACGCGGTAACGGAAGTGTGTCAGTCTGCAACAGTACAGCGTGCCAATTTCCGCTACGCTCGTGTTGGGAAGTGTAAGTCGGCACGTGGCGCGCGCGTGGATTGGCACCAGCGGCTGGTCCTATAAGCACTGGGAGCGCGGCAAGTTTTATCCACCCGAGGTGCCAGCGGCTGAGTTCTTGCCGTTCTTCGCCACGCACTTTCCAACGGTCGAGATCAACTACTCCTACTATCAGCTGCCGCCGCGCAAGACGTTCAGCCTGTGGCACCGCAAAGTACCTGACGACTTTATCTTTGCGGTCAAAGCCAGTCGGTACTTGACGCACATGAAAAAGCTGAAGGATCCAGCTGAGCCACTCGAACGGTTGCTGCACAATTCACGTGGGCTCGGCACCGCGTTTGGGCCAGTGCTCTTCCAGTTTCCTCGCCAGTGGAAGCTCGACCTGGTCCGCCTGCAGGAATTCATGGCGGCGCTGCGCACGCATGCTGCGCACCGTTACGTCTTCGAGTTCCGCCATCAAAGCTGGCTGGTCTCGGATGTCTACGACGTGTTGAAGGCAAGCCGGGCGGCGCTGTGCCTGCCCGTCGGGTGGGGCATTCCGCTGGACGTGCAGCTGACGACCGACTGGACGTACGTGCGCTTCCACGGTGGCCAGCACAGCCACTTCTTCGAGGACGACGAGCTGGCGCCGTGGGCAGCGCGGATCCGAGAATGGCGCGAGCGCGGGATTGACAGTTACAGCTACTTCAACAACGACACCCTGTGGCAAGGCCGCCCCGCGGCCATCGACAACGCCAGGCGCCTGCGCGAGATGGTCGGGGGCTAACGGCCGGGGCGCGAAAGCGGGCGTATGCTGTCAGAGACATGCCGATTCCGACTTTGCCGTTCGGCCGGACGGGCCACCAGAGCACGCGCATCATCTTCGGCGCCGCGGCGCTGGCGCGCGTCTCGCAGGACGTGGCCGATCGCTCCCTCGACGTGCTGCTCGAACACGACGTCAATCACCTTGACGTTGCCGCCAGCTACGGCGACGCCGAGCTCAGGATCGCGCCCTGGCTCAAGCGCTACCCGAACCGCTTCTTCGTGGCGACCAAGACCAACAAGCGCCGCGCGGATGAAGCGCGCGAAGAGCTGAAGCGCTCGCTGGATCGCTTACAGGTGGAGCGCGTCGACCTGTGGCAGCTCCACAACCTGTCGGACCCGATCGAGTGGGACGTGGCGCTCAGCCCGGGCGGTGTCATCGACGCCGCCGTCGAGGCGCGTGAGCAGGGGCTCATCCGCTTTATCGGCGTCACCGGCCACGGCGCCCAGATCGCCGCCAACCACCGCCGCAGCCTGCGGCGCTTCGACTTCGACTCGGTCCTGCTGCCGTACAACTACCTGACGCTGCAATCGGCGTACTACCACGAAAACTTCCACGCGCTGAAAGCCACCTGCCAGGAGCGCAACACCGCGGTCCAGACCATCAAGTCACTCGCCTACCGGCCGTGGTCCGGCCGCGAGCGGACCAACTCGACCTGGTACCAGCCACTCCAGGAGCAGGCAGAGATCGACACCGCCGTGCACTGGGCGCTGGGCGAGCCGGGCATCTTCGTCATCTCGTCCGGAGACGTCAATCTGTTCCCGAAGATTCTGGACGCCGCCGAGCGATTTGGCTCCCGCCCGGCCGACGCCGACATGCAGCGCATGGTCGACCGCCTCCAGATGGAGCCGCTTTTCGTCTAATCGTTCACCAGAGCGTGCGAAGTGTACGCCGCGTGATTGAATGCGCGGCGCAGCTTTTCGATTCCTGAGCTGGTGTGGCGCGACGGGTGGACCCGGTTGGACAGGAGCACGGTGTATTGGCCGCGCTCCAGGTCGATCCACACGCCGGTGCCGGTGAATCCGGTATGTCCGATGCTCCGATGGCTGACGAAGTCACCTCCGCTCCAACCGGGGCTCGTCAGACTCCAACCGAAACCCCGCCGCATCGTCTCCGGTGGCTCGGCGTGCGCGTGTTCCTGGCTCAAGTACTCGACCACTGCCGGCGGATGCAGGCGTCCGTCCAGCAAGGCGCGCGCGTAGCCGCACACGCCCCGCAGCGTGGCAAACAGACCGGCATGCCCGGCGACACCGCCCAGTGCCGCCGCGTTTTCGTCGTGGACCTCGCCGCGCAACAACCGGCCGCGCCACGGACAGACTTCGGTGGGAGCGACCGGTGCACCGGCCGGGGGTGAAAAGCCGATGTGCTCCTCCAGGCCAAGGCGGGCGTAGAGTATGCGCGCCTGTGCCTCCAGTGGCACCTCGAAGACACGCTCCAGGATGGTTCCGAGCAGCATGAATCCGAGGTCGCTGTAGACGATGGAACCGGGCGCGCGCTCCAGCGGGATGTGAAGGAGGCGCGCTAAAAGCGTTGGCCGGTCCAGGCCGAGCGTATACAGCGGCTGCCAGGCCGGCAGGCCGCTGGTGTGCGTGGCGAGCTGGAGGACTGTGGCATCGCCCAGGTTGGGCGTCGGCTGCAGCCACGCGACTTCGGGAAGCAGCTCGCGCAGCGTAGAGTGCGGGTCGAGATAGCCGCCGGCGATGGCGTGGAGTACCAGTGGAGTGGTGCACAGGACCTTGGTGAGCGACGCCAGGTCGTACCAGGTCTCGGGCGTGACGGCGGGGCCGTCGGGCGCGGTTCGACCGAAGCACGCCAGGCGATCGTCGACGAGGTTGCCAATGGCCGCCGCCGCGCCGGGAATGGGGCCAGACGCGATGGCGCGCTCGACCGGCGCGAATCCGGAGTCCACGTCCACGACGATCGACAAAGCGTCAGGAGGGCATCGACCCGGCGGCGATGCGATAGATGACGCCGCCCTGCATGTCGACGACGTACACCTCGCCAGCCGGGTCTTCGGCAAACGAGTCAATCTTGATCGGACTGAAGCCCAGCTCCACGCGCGTCCAGCCCTGCTGCGCGTCGCCGGTCATCGTGAACACACCCCCGGTGCACAGGTCGCCGAACAGATATTTGCCTGAGAACGCGGGAACGTTCGCGCCGCGGTAGACGTAGCCGCCCATGATGGCACACGTCATGTTGTGACCGTAGGTGACCAGCGGCGGGACCAGTCCGGGGTCCTGACAGTGGTCCTGAAACTCACACTCGGCGCCCTCGTAATACGGCCACCCGTAGTTCTCGCCGCCATGGCTACTCGCCGGCTGCATGTCGACTTCTTCCCACTTGGCATCGCCGACATCGCCGACCCACAGGTCGCCGGTCGCACGATCGAAACTGAATCGCCACGGATTACGGAAGCCGTACGACCAGATTTCCGTACGGGCCCCGGGAGTATCGACGAACGGATTGGTGGGTGGCACGGCGTATGGCTGGGCGGAGTCGACGTCGATGCGCAGGATCTTGCCGAAAATGGACGAGACACTCTGGGCTTCCTGGGACGTCTCGTCGTCGCCAACCGAGACATACAGGTAGCCGTCAGGCCCGAAGGCGAGCGTGCCGCCATTGTGGAATTTGCTGCGCTTTGGAATAGACATGACCGTCGTCGCCGTGGACGGATCGACCTGGTTTGGCTGACCTGGAGCGACGGTGTAGCGCACGATGTTCACCGAGGCATCGTTGGCGGTGTAGTCGATGTACATGTAGCCGTTCTGGCTGTAATTCGGGTCGAAGGCCAGGCCGATCAGGCCCTCCTCAGTGCTGGTGGAGGTGTTGTCGGAGATGTCGAGGAACGGGGTGGGGTGCAATGTGCCGTCGGCGTCGGCGACGCGGACGCGACCGGCGCGTTCGAGCACGAACATCCGGTTGCTGCCGTCCGGCGGCCAGGCAACGAGGGTGGGCTCGGTGAGGCCTTTGATGACGGGTGCCAGGGACAGGTTCTTGCTGACCAACCAGTCCGATTGCGCGTGAGCGCGGGCCCGCGTCACGGCCAGGTCCGCGGCAACCGCGCCGATGACCACCAGTACCAGGACAACGGGAATGATCAAGCGCAGCCGTGGCATTTCGGCGACAGGGTAGCAGCCGGCGCCGGGGGCTATCCGGGAAGGGGAGTATTTTTGTACGTGGAATGACACACCCTACGGTGGGGCCGCTGACCGGATTTCGTGTTCTTGACATCTCCACGATGATCGCCGCGCCCTTCGCCGCCGCCCTCCTCGGCGACATGGGCGCCGACATCATCAAAGTCGAGATCCCCGTCCAGGGCGACACGCTGCGCCACGTCGCACCCATGTACGCGGACCGTTCGCTGTACTGGTCGGTCCTGGGCCGCAACAAGTGCTCCATCACCCTCGACCTGCGCGCGCCGCGCGGCCGCGACCTGTTCCTGGACCTCGTCGCGCGCAGCGACGCCGTCGTCGAAAACTTCCGCCCCGGCACCCTGGAGCGCTGGAACCTGGGCTACGACGCGCTCAAGGCCGCCAATCCTGACATCGTGCTGGTGCGCGTCTCGGGTTACGGCCAGGACGGGCCATATCGCGACAAGGCGGGCTTCGGCACCCCAGCGGCGGCCATGGGCGGCCTGACCTACATCACGGGCTTTCCCGATCGGCCGCCGATCACCGTGCCAATCGCCCTGGCGGACTACCTGGCTGGCCTGTTTGCCGCTCTGGGCGGGGTCGCGGCCCTGCTCGAACGCGAGCGCAACCACAACGGTGGCCAGTCGCTGGACGTGTCCCTGTACGAATCCGTGTTTCGACTTCTCGAAGCGGTGGTGCCCGCGTATGGCAAGAACGGGGTGGTGCGCGAACGCAGCGGCAATCGCACTGGGCAGTCCTCGCCGATCGGCAGCTATCGCACCGCCGACGACCGCTACATGGTGCTCAGCGTCTCAACCGATCGCGTCTGGCTGCGCATGACCGAGGCGATGGGTCATCCGGAGTGGGCAACGGATCCGCGGTACATCAGCAATCCCGAGCGCACGCGGCGGCCGGATGAAGTCGACGCGCTGGTCGGCGGATGGTTCGCCGAGCATACGGCGGAGGAGGCGCAACGGGTGCTGGACGATGCTGGCGTGCCGGTGAGCCCGATCTACTCGATCGCCGACATCTTCGAGGATGCGCAGTACCGCGCCCGCGAGGACATCATTGCTCCACTGGATCCCGAGGTGGGTGCGGTGCCGATGCCGAATGTGCTGCCGCGGTTTTCGCGAACCCCCGGCGGTGTCCGCTTCGTGGGTCCCGCGCTGGGGGAGCACAATGCCGACGTATACGGCGGCCTACTCGGCCTGAGCGAGGCGGACCAACGGCGCCTGCGCGAAGAGGGAATTATTTAAGGTTTTTGCCCTACGGGATCGGGAGGCCGGGCATCGGGCGGCCGGCGAACCACAGGCTGGCGATGGCGCCGGCGATGCAGGCGGCGGCAAGCACGGCCAGGGCCAGGCCGTGGCGGTCCAGCACCCGGCTCGGGCCGTCGACCAGCCACTCGGCCATTTGGCCCAGCACCTTGCGATCTTCCGCGCTGGCGACGTGGCAGTAGATGCGCAGCACCAGCAGCATCGCCACCAGGCTGGCGATGTCGTTGCACAGGAAGTCGGTCATCGTGTCCGTGTTGGACTTCTGCAGGTCCGAGTAGGCCACCCAGTCGCGGACGAACTCGACGATTTCCCACATGACGCCGAAGAAGACGCCGACGAAGAGGATCAGCAGCGCTGAGAGCTCGTCGGTGAAGTCGATGCGGGCCTGAGCTCGCCAGCCGAGGAACAGCAGGCCAAAGATGGCCGTGGCGCAGGCGCCGTCGACGGCGTGGATGAGCTTGCCCCAGTTGTCGACGCGGTCGTAGAGGCCGAACGCGGTGGACAGGAGCGGGGCGGCGAGGCCGATGGCCAGGAGCGCGATGAGAGCCACTCTGGCTCTCGAGCGCGAGGCTTCCGTCCTGTCAGGCGAAAATTCTTGTGAAGGAACAGTCGTTTGCGTCACGAGGGCGCACCCACGGTGACCGTGACGTCGCTGAAGCACGTGTCGGCGGCGCCGCGGGCCCACAGGCCGATGCCGCCGTCGGTGGCGGGCACATTGTCGACCGTATAGATCGTCTGCCCGTCGATGCCCGCGGTCACGCTCGCACCCGAGACCGACACGTCCAGCGTGTGCCACTCATTGCCATGCGTGCGATACAGCTTCTCGCGCAGGTCGCGTCGATTGCCGTGGATGAACTGATCCACCCGCAGCACGTCGTGCAGAGCGTTTTCCTCGATCAGGTCGAAATCCGACGCGTCGCGAATGCCGAAGGCGATGCCCGCGTCCATCTCGCTGCCCTGCGACACCTGCGGACGCTCCTCAAAATAGTGGGCCTGCACGGAAAAGTCCCCCGAGTAAAGGCTGCCCGGCGCCAGTTGCAGAACGCCCATCTTCTCGCTGCCAGGCTTCGGATTGTCCAGGTTCTCGTGGCAGATGCCGCGTGCATCGGCTACCCAATCCCCGCTCAGCGTCTGGGCATCGCTCGGCGCAGCGGAGTTGGCAAACTGCCACGTCTGACTCACGCCGGGTGTCAGGTCGCTGGCCAGCGCCGGCGTGCCGCGGTCCACCCATTGGGACATCACCACGAGCCCGACGATCGCCGCCGCCGCCAGGCCGCCCAGCAGCCGTCCATACCGACGCACCAGCACGAGTGGCCCGTGGGCCACCCAACGCGCCACGTGTCCAGTATCCTCGCGCTCGCCCGGACTGAAGAAGTGGGTATACAGGTACAGGCCCAGCAGTGTTGCCAGAAACGCGCCGATGTTATTGGCGATTATGTCGGTCACCGTGTCGCCGTTCGACTTCTGCAGGTCCGTGTTGCCGAACCAGTCCGACGTGAACTCGATGAACTCCCAGAACGCACCGATGCAGATCCCGAGCAAGATGCTGAACGCAGCTACCAGGTGGATGGGCATGCGCCTGGCGAAGGCGTCTCGATAGCCCAGCAGGAGCCAGGCGGTAATCATGCCGGTTAGCGCGATCAGGGTCGGATGGACCAGCTTGTCCCAGTAATAGAAGAGCTCGAAGAGCTTGGTGGACTCGGAGAAGAACTGCAGCGTCATCCCGAGGACAAACGCGAACTCGAGCGGGCGTGGGACTGGCGTGCCGCTCAACCGACCAATGCCGATTGGGATTAGCGACACGACGAACCCCTCGAGCGCGACCGTTGCCCCTGACGAGTTGTGCGTCGCAAGCTGATAGATCGCGGTGCCCAGCAGGGCCGCGCGCAAGAGCCATGATTCGAAGTGAACGTGGCGGTGGATTCAATCGCCTAGTGCATACTGTGTGCCCACTGCGCGATGAGCATGCCGACGTGGCTGGCATTGACCAGGTGCACCAGGTGGCCACCACCAACCGTGTGCAGCGTCGCGTTGGGCATAGCGCGCGCCAGCTGCCGCCCGGCCGACACCGGTACGACGGGGTCCCAGCGACCGGTCAGCACGAAGGTCGACGCCTCGATCGTGCCAAGCCACGGGCGGGCATCGAACGTGAGCGATAGCTCGGCCTTGGTGCGATAGGCCTCGATGTCGGAGCGCGGTCGCCCGACGTAGCCATGGAACACCTCGGACGAAAAGCGCAGGCCGAGCTGGGAGGGAATCGAGAACAGTCGGCTGGCTTGGTACACGGTGACGCCCATGCGTCCGCCGAGGAAGCTCCAGGCGGCCAGCGCGCCGGCGCCGCGGCGGGCCAGGGCGGATGGGTACCAGCCGAAGGTCGAAAACAGGAGCAGACCGGCGATGCGTTCGGGCGCCATGTGTGCCAGGGTCAGCGCCACGGTCCCGCCGAAGGACTCACCGCAGACGTAGACCGGGCCCGCGTCAGCACTATCGGACAGCAGGCAGTCGAGCGCCCGCTGGGCGAGGCCCTCGACGCCACCCGCGGCCAGGTCGCGGTGATGGTTGAAGGCGACCGGCTGCCAGCCCGGGAAGAGTAGCGGAGCAGCACGCAGCAGCATGCCAGGATCACCGTTGAGCCCGGGGATGATCAGCACGCGCGGCGCCCGATCCGACTGCATGGCAGTGTTCTACGCCGGCCAGCT
>JAFAWJ010000994.1 GCA_019242065.1 Chloroflexota bacterium | reverse complement strand
GCGTTCATGGTGGTTGGGCTGGCGCCGGCTGGCACCTGGGCGCAAACTAGCCCGGGTCCAGCGCCCGCGGTCGGCTGGACCGGCCCGATGGTGCCCGGGCCGGTGTCCGCGATCTTTACGCCGGCCAGCGGAGCGCTGCTGGTGCGTGCCAGCGACGGCTTGCTCCGCAGCGACGACGGCGGCCAGACCTTTCGCTCGCTGGCATTGCCACACACAGCTCACCCCGCGCAGCGCGTGATCGACGTCGATCCGAACAACCAGGATGCCCTGTATGCCAGTGGCGATGAGCTGCTCTATCGCAGCACCGACGCTGGCTCCAGTTGGCAGGTCATCCTGCCGATGGCCAGCCACCCCGGCTTCGCGCTAATCGGTCTGGCGATCAGTCCAGCCAACTCCTCGATCCTGTACGCGGCGCTGACGGACGACAACTCGCGTGACGTTTTCGTCCTGCTCGGCAGCCGCGATAGCGGCGCCACGTGGACCACCCTGCAGACGACTGGTCCGGCGAGCCTGTGCGGCTGGGGCGTACGGCTCTTCGAGGCGCACCCGACCGATGCGACGCGCGTCTTTCTGTCCTCTGGCTGCTTTGCCGGTCGCAATTTCGGCGCGTCGCTCCAGCAGAGTACCGATCAGGGCAAGACGTTCCAGGACTGGTGGAAGTTCGACGCGAGCGGCGGTCCATTGAGTGGATACCCGCACAGTTTGACGGGAGGTGCTGGTGCTGCGCCGGCGCGCTGGTACCTGGCGGTGAACCGTGACCCACGCCTCGGCGGCTCGGTGGTGGTCCGCAGCGACGACGACGGGATGACCTGGACAGCGGTCCTCACCTATACCGGAGGTGGCGCATTCGGTCCGGCCGGCTCCGACCCGAACGCCTGGAATATCCAGATCGCCGGACTTGCCGACGACCCCTCGACGCCGGACACGCTGTACGTGGCCAGAACGGCCGTCAGTCCCGTGGACCAGAGTGTGCAGACCAGCGGAGTCACCACCAGTTCCGACGGCGGGGTCACCTGGTCGGACCTCGGCAGCCAGCAGCAGGGCCAACTGGCCGACCTGGCGCTGGGCATCGACGGCCAGAATCTGTACCTCGCTTCGGATCAGGGCCTGTTCCAGCTCTCGCTGGCGAGTGCCCCGAGTGATTCCGCACCATGACACCCGACCTGCTGCACGATTTCTTTTCGGCGACCGCCACCGTGGCCGGTGGACTGATTGGACTGTTGTTTGTCGCGACTTCGGTGTCGTCTGCGCGGCTGGCAGAAACGCATGCGACACAGGGTTCGCGCATACGCGCCCAGGCGGCAATGACGGCGTTCACCAACGCGCTGGTCGTCTCGCTCTTTGCGCTCCTCACACGTGATATCGGCACTACTGCGCTGGTGGTGTCGATCCTCGGTTTGTTGTTCGTCAGCGCCTCCCTGCTGTCGCTCATGCGTGTCCGCCGGTCGCACCTGCCGGCCGTGCGCGACGTGGTGTTCCTGGTCGGACTGCTGCTGACGTTCGCCATCCAGTTGCGCTTGTCGCTCGAGATCATGGCCAGGCCCGATGACTCCGACGCGGCGCAGAATATCGGCAGCCTGGTCATCATCTGTTGTCTGATTGGCATTGCCCGGTCCTGGGAGCTGATCGGCGGTCCGAATATCGGTATCGGCTCGGAGCTGTGGGCCCTGGTCCGTCGCGAGGAGCGGCCGCCGTCTGAGTCGTAGGCGGCGCCTGGGCTGCATTGACAGGCGGATTGCCAGGCTGTTGCAATGCGCTCCCGGGGGAAGCCATGGCGACACGTCGAAGCCTGCTGCGTCAGCTATTCGTGGTGAGTGTCGGCGTGCCGTTGGCCGCTGCCTGTGGCGGAAGTGCACCGCCGGTGGCTGGCACGTCGGCGCCGCCCACGAGTGTGAGTGCGCCACCACCCACGCCCACCGCACCCGTGAGGGCGGCCAGCGCCAGCGGTCTGCCGAGCTACGTCCCCGTCCAGGGACCCGCGCCTGACCTGCCCCCGACCGCCGACGGCGTCGATCCTGGCTACCTCAGCTTCCCGCGCACCCTCTTCAAGTCCGTTGCCCAGACACCCGGTCAGGGCGGCGAGGTCAACGTCTTCACCTGGCTGATCACCCAGCCCCCCACCGCCCTGGACCAGAACCCCGCCTGGCAAGCGGTCAACACCCAGCTCGGCGTCACCATGAACGTGCAGATGGTCCCGTTCGCGGACCTGAACCCCAAGTTCTCGACGCTCATGGCCAGCGGCAGCCTGCCGGACCTGTTCCTGGTCCCGCTGCTGAATACCGTGCAGCACCTGCCGGAGTTCCTCAAGACCCAGTGCGCGGACCTCACGCCGTACCTCAGTGGCGACGCCGTCCGAGACTATCCCAACCTGGCCAACATTCCCACGCTCAGTTGGCGGAACGTCATATTCAACAACGCCATCTACGGCGTGCCGATCCCCATCTCGGCCGTCAATACCGCGCTGTTCATCCATCAGACGCGCTGGGACGCGGTCGGTGCGAGTGCGCCCCAGAACGGCGACGACTTCAAGAAGATCCTGCTGGAGCTGACCAATGCGGCCAATGGGCAGTGGGGCGTCGGCTCCGCCGGACCGCCGGCGGCGAATTCCCGGAGCTTTTTCCAGGGGATCTTCGGCGCGCCCAATAACTGGAGCGTGGATGGCTCCGGCAAGCTCACCAAAGATTATGAGACCGATCAATCGCGCGCGGCCGTGGGCTATTTACGTGACCTGGTCAGCGCGGGCGTGTGGTTTCCCGACTCTGGCAACCTGAACCTGGTCAGCGGGCAGCCCGGCTTCGTGGGTGGCCAGTACGCGGCCTGGTATAGCGGCTGGCCAAATTATCCGACGATGTGGGACCAGGCCCAGGCGCTGAATCCGCCGGCCAGAATCCATGCGCTGGCACCGTTCGGCGCCGCGGGCAATCACGGCGTGCACTACCCGGGCGGCGCCTATTACGGCTTTACCGCCTTCAAAAATGCGACGCCGGATCGCGTCAAGGAGCTCTTGCGCATGGTCGACTTCCTGGCGGCTCCGTTCGGGAGTCAGGAGTCGCTGCTGCTGGAGTACGGCGTGCAGGGGACGGACTTTACCTTCGACGCCAACGGAACGCCCGTCCTGACCGACCAGGGCAAAAACGACGTCCTGGTGCCGTGGAACGCGATCGGCGAGCGGCCGCCCGTGCTCTACAAACCCAACGCGCCCGAATTTGCCCAGGTGGCGCAGATGGACGAACACGCGCTGCTGCCCCTGGGTGTGGCCGATCCGACGCTCGGCCTGTATTCAGAGACCAATCAACAACTGGGCGCCAATATCGGTGCGACGCTTTCGGCGGCGCTCAGCGACATCATCCTGAGCCGCCGCCCGCTGAGCGACTACGACCAGCTCATCCAGGACTGGCGCGCCAACGGCGGCGACGAGATCCGCACCGAGCTGCAACAGGCCTACGCGGCCGCGCAACACTGAACACTCTCACTCCCCTGCAACTTCCGTGTTGATCTCGCGTACGAGGGCAAGCAGCCTCGCAAGGTCCGCCAACTGTCCGTCCAGCGACTCGCCGCCGAAGCTCGCGCGCAGGGTGCCGATGCCCGCGTCGCGATAGAGGCGCAGCCGCTCGCGGACTAGCGCGTCCGTCCCGATCAGGTTCGTCCCCAGGCCGATGGCCACCGGTACCCGCGCGCGCGCCGCGTCGCGGTCGCCGGCGAGCCACAGCCGCTGCACCTCGCGAATCTCATCGGCAAACCCCTGCCGCTCGAACGCGTTGTTATAGAAGTTGGTCGTCGCCGACCCCATGGCGCCGATGGTGAACGCGTAGCCCGCCGCGTGCCGCCGTCCAGCCGCCTCGACGTCGTCAGTGAATTCCACCGACACCGCCACCGTGAGGTCCAGCTCACCGACGTCTCGGCCCGCACGCGCCGCCCCCTGACGCATCGGCTCGAGGAACACCTCCGCCGTCTCGGGCAAAAACGCCGTCCCGATCCAGCCATCCGCCAGCTCGCCGGTGAGCCGCAGGTTGGCCGGCCCCAGGGCCGCGACGTAAATCGGCAGGTGCATCGGTGCCATCCGTGAGCGAATCGTCGCTCGTGCTTCGCCGTGCCCGAGCGGCAGCCGGTACACCTCACCCGAATAGTCGAGCCGTTCGCCCGCGGTAATCATGCGGATGATCTCGATCGTTTCACGGGTGCGGCGGAGTGGCCGGTCGAACGGGACCCCGTGCCAGCCCTCCATCACCCGCGGCCCACTGGTGCCAATCCCCAGTCGGAAGCGTCCGCCCGACAACACCGCGAGCGACTGCGCGGTCATGGCCAGCATCGCCGGCGTGCGCGCGCCGAGCTGGGCGATGCCGGTGCCGAGCTTGATGGTGGATGTGCGCGCCGCCAGGTACGCGAGCGGCGTGAACGCGTCGCCGCCCCAGAATTCCGCGGACCAGACGGAATCTGCGCCGAGTGACTCGGCCTCGCGCACGAACTCCAGCATGTCGGAGCGGCCCGTGGCGCCGACGCCGACGTGCAACATCATCCCGGAGTTTCGGCGAGCTGCTTGATACCTTCGATGGTGCGCTGCATATTGGCCCGGACTTCGTCGATGCGGCGGCGGAGAACGCGCGCCTCTCGGCCCGGATTGTTGCGGATGGCCGTGCTGGTGCCGGATGGTCCTGGTCCGATGACGTACGAGAAGCGGAGCCGCGTGCCGCCGTCACGGGGCTCCAGCTCGAAGCGCCAGCGTGCGCCCGGATTGTCTTGATCGGAGGTCCGCCAGCCGAAGGCACGCGGTTGGTCGCGGGTATCGACAAAGCAGCGGACGGTCCACTCGCCGATGGCTGGATGCTGGTTGCGCCCGTGGAAGGTCGCGCCGACGCCGCGAGCGTCGCCGTCCCACTCGGCGCCGACGAATTCAGTGGAAAACCGCGCCGGAACATTGAGGTCCGTGACCAGTGCCCACACCGCGGCGGAGCGGGCGGCGATGTCGATCTCCGCGATCGCGCCGGGACCGTCCTCGAAGCGCAGCTCGGGGCCGGGTCCGCGCTCGGAGGTGGTCCCAAAACGGTCGAAGTAGGTGATCGCGCGGGCCGGATCGCGCCGTGCGCGGTGGAAGTCGGTGCCGCGGGTGTAGGCGATCGGGAACAGCGCGATTTCCGTTATATGCTCGGGAATGCCCAGGATTTCTTTGACACGGGCACGGTTCTGCAGCGCGGCGGTCACCCAGGTCGTGCCCAGCCCACGCGCGCGCAGCGCCAGACAGAAGCTCCAGGCGGCTTGAATCACGGAGTCGAACAGACCCGGACGGCCACTGCCATCGTGGTGACCGACGATGGTCGGAATGACGATGGCCGGCACCTCCGCCAGGTGCTCCGCAAGATACGCGGCCGACGCCATCACCTGTGCGTTGGGGTGGTCGGTGCCACGTAGCCGTTCAGCTGCCGACGACATGAACCCCAGCGCCGTCTCGCGATACAGCTCGCCGAGCTGGTCCTTGACACGTTGCTCGCGGATGATGATCCAGCGGCGGCTGCCGAGGTTGCCGCCCGTCGGCGCCTGCTCGGCCAGGTCGATACAGTCCAGCAGCAGCTGATTGTCGACCGGCCGACTGAAGTCGAGGCGGCGGCGAACCGACCGTGTCGTCGCGAGCAGCTCGTCGATCTGGGCTACGTCAAAATCCATGTCCGCCTCCGCCTGCCAGCCAGAGCCAGAGGGTATAACAACGAACTGAGATAATGAGAGATGGCCGCTCCTAACCTGACCCGCGCCGACGCGCGTGCCCGCTCCGAGCTTCTCGAGGTCACCGCCTACCAGGTCGAGCTCGACCTGACCGATGGCGCGGGACGGCCCGGCGAGCGTACCTTCCGCTCGCGTTCGACCGTCCACTTCCGCGCGCGGCGTGCCGGCGCCTCGACGTTCGTCGATCTCGTGGCCGATCGCATTCACTCGGCGACCCTCAATGGCACGCCGCTCGATACGACCGATTACGCACCTGAAACGGGTCTGCGGCTGGCGGCGGTGGCGGAGGACAACACGCTCGTCATCGACGCGGACTGTGTGTACTCCAATACCGGTGAGGGCCTGCATCGCTTCGTCGATCCGGTGGACGGCGCGGTGTACCTCTACACCCAGTTCGAGACGGCGGATGCCAAGCGCATGTACGCATGTTTCGACCAGCCGGACCTCAAAGCGACTTTCACGTTGACCGTGACCGCCCCAGCCGATTGGGAGTTAATCTCCAACGGCCGCCGGACTGCGCACGTCGACGGTCCGGGTGGAGCGCAGGTGGCGCGCTTCAACATCACTCCGCCACTGTCGACGTACGTCACCGCCCTGGTGGCCGGGCCGTATCACAAACACATCGCCACCCACGACGGTATCGACCTGGGTGTCTACTGCCGCGCGTCGTTGGCGGAATTCCTGGACGCCGACGCGATCGTCGACGTCACCCGGCAGGGTTTCGACTGGTACCACCAGTCATTTGCCTACCGCTACCCGTTTGATAAGTACGACCAGTTGTTCGTGCCCGAATTCAACGCCGGCGCGATGGAGAACGCCGGCTGCGTGACGATCATGGAGGACTACGTCTTCCGTTCCAAAGTCACTCAGGCCGAGTACGAACGGCGCGCCGAAACCATGTTGCACGAGCTTGCCCACATGTGGTTCGGCGACCTGGTGACCATGCGCTGGTGGGACGACCTGTGGCTCAACGAGTCGTTTGCCACGTACGTCTCGGTGCTGTGCCAGTCGCAGGCCACGCAGTGGACCTCGGCCTGGACTACTTTCGCCAACATCGAGAAAACGTGGGCGTACCGACAGGACCAGCTGCCGTCGACGCACCCGATTGCCGCGGACATTCCGGACCTGCGCGCGGTCGAAGTCAACTTCGATGGCATCACGTACGCCAAAGGCGCAAGTGTGCTCAAGCAGCTCGCGGCGTATGTCGGCGTCGACGCGTTCCTGCGCGCGATGCAGGCGTACTTCCGCCAGTATGCGTTTGGCAACAGTACGCTGGCCGACCTGCTGCGGAGCCTGGAACAGGAGTCCGGTCGCAATCTGTCAACCTGGTCGGCGGAGTGGCTCGAGACAGCCGGCATCAATACCCTGCGCCCTGAGTTCCGGCTGGATGATCAGGGTCGCTACACGTCTTTTGCCATCCTGCAAGGTCCGGCCGAGCCCGGTGGTGGACCCTTGCGGAACCACCGCTTGCGCATTGGTCGCTACGCGCTCGAGGGTGGCAAGCTCGCTCGCGTCGGTCAGATCGAGCTCGACGTCAGCGGCGCACGCACGGAGGTGACGCAGTTGCAGGGTGTGTCCCAACCGGACCTCCTGCTGGTCAACGACGACGATCTGACGTACGCCAAGGTCCGACTGGACGAGCGCTCGATGGCCACCGTGGTGGATCGCATTGCCGACATCGACGACGGCCTGGCGCGGGCGCTGTGCTGGAGCGCCGCCTGGGATATGACGCGCGACGCGGAAATGGCGGCGCGCGACTACGTGCGGCTCGCGCTGCAGGGGGTGCTGGCTGAATCGGAGATTGGCGTGGTGCAGTCCATCCAGGCTCGGGTGCGCAGTGCCCTCGATCGGTACGCCGACCCGTCGTGGGCCGCCGAGGGTTGGGTCCAGGTGGCGGATCTCGCGCTGCGCGGCCTGCGCACCGCCGCTCCTGGCTCAGACTTTCAGCTGGCCTGGGCGCGTACCTTCGCCGCCGCGGCTCGCACGCCCGAACAGATCCAGGTGCTGCGAGCGCTCCTGGATGGCTCGCAATCCGTGGACGGTCTCGTCGTGGACACCGAATTGCGCTGGTCGCTGCTGTGCGGGCTGGTGGCGCTCGGCGCCGGGGGCGACGCGGACATCGACCTGGAGCTCGAGCGTGACAACACGGCGTCTGGTCAGCGGCGGGCGGCCACCGCGCGTGCCCTGCGACCGAGCGCGGAGGCCAAGGCCGAGGCCTGGCGGCTGGCGACGACCGACGTCGAGTTGCCCAATGCGATCGTCGAGTCGATCGTCGGCGGCTTCTATCATCCGGCCCAGCATGCGCTGACCGAGCCGTATCTGCAGCGGTATTTCAGCAGCGTGGGCCAGATCTGGGCGGAGCGGCCGGGTGAAATGGCGCGCATGCTGGCGGTGGGGCTGTATCCGGACGTGATCTCGGATGCCGCGCTCGCGACCGCCGACGGGTTCCTGGCCCAGACGACGCTCCCGCCGCCGCTGCGCCGCCTGGTCTCCGAGGGCCGCGACGACGTGCAGCGCGCGCTGCGAGCGCGCCAGCGCTTTGCGGGCGCCAGCGCCTGAGCCACCCGAGCTCGGATGAGATATGCGGCGGCGGGAGACTGCCAGGCGCCGCTACGGGGCTCGGCTGACCGACTCGGCCGCCTGGTCGCCGGGCCGCCACGCGTAGCGGACGTCGGGAACCTTCTCGTCAGTGGCCGAGCCGTCCGTGAATTCCACCGCCGTGAGACCCTCTCGTTCGTAAAAGGCGCGCGCCTGCGTGTTCGGCTGGTGCGTCCAGAGCGTGAAGCCGTGTGGTCGCAGCTCTTTCACCTTTTCGAGCAGCATGTGGCCGATGCCGCGCCGCTGCGCCGGCGGCGCGACGAAGATGTGCCCCAGCAGGTCCGCGTCGAACGCGGCGAAGGCCACGACTGCATCAGACTCGAGCGCAACCCAGACCACGTTTGCGGGCAACATCCGCTCGGTGACGAACCAAAGGTCATCCGCCGGGGTGTGTATTGGCGGGAAGAACGGCTGCTCGGCGCGCGCGGCCGTCAGAACCGCGGCGATGGCCGGCGCGTCCTCGGGGCGTGCCGGCCTGAGCACCGCCACCGCACAGACCTTAGTTGAGTGACTCGCTGGCGATGCGCGCGCCTTCGACCAGCGACGCCAGCTTGGCCCACGCGATACTCGGCGGCACGCCAGCGGCGCGCACCGCCGTGCCGAATCCACAATCCGTGCTGGCGACGACCCGCTCGGGTCCGACCGCGTCCGCAAAATGTAACAGCAGCTCCGCGACGAGCTCGGGGTGCTCCACGTAGTTGGTACACGTGTTGATGACGCCGGGCACGAGCGTCATGTGCGGCGGCACCGAGATGCGCTTGAACAGCGCCCACTCGTGCGCGTGGCGCGGATTGGCGGCTTCGAACGACACGGCACCCACCGGTGCTTCGAAGACCATGCCGATGATGTCGCCGAGTGGCACGTCGTGGTTGTGCGGACCCTCGTAGTTGCCCCAGCACAGGTGGAGGCGCAGTTGATCACGCGGCAGGTCGCGCAGGACCTCGGCGAGGACGTCCAGGTGCATCTGGACCACGTCCAGGAATTCGGCGTCTGAGAGCTGGGCGAAGCGGGAGATGCGCGACATGGCCAGGTCGGGGCAGTCCACCTGGAGCACGAAGCCGGCGTTGACGATGGTGGTGTATTCGTCCTGCATGGCCTGCGCCAGGTCGGTAAGGTACTGGCGGTCGCTGGCGTAGTAGGTGGTGGGCATGAAGGTGTCGATGACGCCGGGCGAGGCGGCAGTCATGAATGCGGCCTGGTTGGAATCGCCCAGCGCTGCCTGCAAGTTGGCGACGTCGCGGCGCACGGCGGCCGGGTCGCGTAGGGTCACGGGTCCGCTGTTGGTCGGAAACTCGATGACCGCCGCTCCGCCGCGGGCAAAGTCCGGAAACTCGTCGGTTTCGGGTCCACGCGCGAGCGCGCGTCGCTGCGAGCCGTCGAAGCCGGTCAAGCGCTCCTTGACGTAGGTGGCGTACGAGATCTTGCCGAATTCGCCGTCGCTGACGATGTCGATCCCGACCTCGCGCTGGCGCTTGACAATATCGAGGGTGGCCTGTGTGACGGCGGCATACAGCGCGTCGGTACTCGCCAGCCGCCCCTCGTCAAACTCGATCATGAGCTGCCCCAGCCCCGCCGGCCGCGGCAAGCTGCCCGTGTGGGTGGTCAGAATGCGCGTCATCCGCACGCCCATGTGAGCACCTTCGTGTTCAAAAGACAACGCCGTGGCAATGCTGGCTTGCCTGCACACGGTGGAGAGCACGTGTGTTGAGACTGCTAAAGTTGCCGATGGCACGCCCTCGTAGCTCAGCGGATAGAGCA
>JAFAWJ010000506.1 GCA_019242065.1 Chloroflexota bacterium | reverse complement strand
GTACTTTAGCACGGTTGAACGCAGTCGCAGATAGTCTCGGCGCGGGTTCAGGGATGCACACGCCGGCGATGCGGCCGATTCCGGGCCTCAAAAGAATAGAGTGCCTAGCCTTACTGGCGTCCCCGACCTCATGTTTCACCCTTTCGGCGCGCCCGCGCACTCTCCAAAAATTGAACGAGCGCATCGTGTTGAACTACGACCTTAGCCTTCGGGTGACGGGTGACTGGGAGTGACAGGCAGTCTAGGCTACGAACCACGCAACCCCTCGGCTTGGTGGTGGATGGCGCATGACCGCGCATTTGAGTCCGGAAGGTGTAGCCCAGGCGCGGCGCAACCACGAAGGCGACGCGGCTCAGCCTCACAACGAGGTACAGATGACTCGGCGGGAACAGCGGCGTCGTTCCCCCAACTTCGACCGCGCTTCAAACTGGCGACAGACTTGGCCGGGATGGCGACCCCTGCCGGTTCGAAGTGTCCCGGCACGCGCCCTCTAGAGCACGTGTAATCTGCGCCAATCCATTCGGAACGCGCTCGCGTTCATTCAGTGCTGGAGAAGCTTCGTGCTCTGTCCACCGAGCTACGGGGGCGAGGCATCGAACGCATGACGATGATTGCCGTGCCGATCAGCCCACCACCCCCCGAGCTCACAGCGCAGGTGGGCCGCGTCTGCTGAGGCGCGGTACCGCACCTGTACTCGGCGCATGGCGCCACCCTCGCCGATAGCAATCAAGTCGAAGGGCAGATGCTCACTGAGCGGCACCGCGACCTGCACCCCGTTGCTCATCAGATCCCCAATTACCTGCCCAAGTCCCTCGTCACCTTTGTCTTTCGTGTGATGTCGCACCCCGTTGTGCTCCTCAACATTCTTCTTAGAGCATCATACGATTTGTTGATGGGCATTGCACAATTTCTCGCTGTTTTACCGAGTTTCATGTAGTCTGGTGAGTGTGCTGGCTGATACGCCGGCCGAAGCGGAGCAGCGATGCACGATAGGTTCATCACAGTTCAGGAAGCGGCAGAACAACTGCGAGTTCACCCGCAAACTGTTCGCCTGTGGTTGCGCGAAGGCAAGCTGCGTGGCCGTCTCATCGGTGGCCGCAAAAGTGGCTACCGAATTCCTGCCAGCGAGATCGAACGTCTGTTGTCACCAGACCTCGAGCCGGCCGTTGGAGAAGCCTCCAAAGACCGGATTTCGTAAAGCTCCGCCGCATAGCCGCATGGGGACGCGGGACAGTTCAGGCTGGGCCGGGGCGTGGGGGCTGGCCCGCACGTGAAACAGACCGCCGGCAGGCGCACCGATTCCTGAGTGGAGCGTGGGGCCGCCCCGAAGGGGGCGCGTTCGCAGCCAGGAGGGCGCAGTCGAAAAGGCGCGTGGGGGAATTGGCTGCAAGCCCGTCAGCCGCGAAGCGGGCGCCGAAGGCAAAGCTTGCAGCCAAGGAGGAAACGCGCCACGCTCCACGAACACTCCTGGCTCTGAACGCGCCTGGCCCCGCGCGGAGCGACCAGCGTTCGCCGCCATCAGGCGTGATCTTGACACCGGGGCCGATGTCATATCGAGCGGGCTCAGCACGAGGCGGACCCGCTCTAAGCAATTGGCCGCAGGTTCGAGTCCTGCCGGGGGCACTCCTTCACGGCTGGCGGTTCGTGTCCGCCGGGAGCACTATCGACCGCCGCCGCAGGGGCGCTGGCGCGGGGTCAGCGACGTTCGTTCTGACCCGCCGTGCGGCTGGCCGGGTACGCTCTGGGCAATGATTGCCGATAGGCGTAGCGAAGTTCTCGTGCGCGCGGAGCAGCCCTGGGCTGACGCGCGGCTGGCTCAGCTCTACGACGTGTTCGCGTTTGATGGCGATTTGGCCCTGTATCTCGAGCTTGCCCGAGACCAGGGCGGCCGGGTCCTCGAGGTCGCGTGCGGCAGTGGTCGCGTACTAGTGCCGCTGGCGCAGGCGGGGCTGGACATCGTTGGCATCGACATCTCGCCGCACATGCTGTCGCTGGCGCAGGCCAAGCTCGACGCCAGCTCGCCGCGTGGCTCGGCTCAGCTCATCCAGGCCGACATGCGGACCTTTCGCCTCGACCAGCATGACTTTGACCTTGCCACCGTCCCCGTCAAGAGCTTCGCGTACCTCACCCAGGCGGCTGACCAGCTGCGCTGCCTGGAATCTATCCATGCCCACTTGCGGCCCGGCGGCCTGCTGGCCATGGACCTGATGCATCCGCTGCCCGAGTGGACCTCTGCGGCGCGCGGATCGATGCGGGACGACCTGCTGCAGTACGTGGCCGAGCAGGGCTTTACGCTGTCGCGCGTGGAGTCGGTGGTCAGCACCGATCTTGCGCGGCAGATTCGGGTGATTCGCTCGATTTACGAGACGGTCGACGATACGGGCAAGGTGCTGGACAAACGCTTTGTCGAGTGGCCGTATCGCTGGATCCACCGCTTCGAAGCGGAGCATCTGCTGCATCGCGCGGGCTTCGAAGTAGAGGCGGTGTACGGGGGCTATCAGCGCGAGGCGTTCACCTCAGAATCACCAGCGATGGTGTTTCTGGCGCGCAAACGATCAGCGGCCTAGCCGGCCAAAGACACTCCTAGGGTTCGGTGCGCCGTCTTCGGCCGCGGCGGCCGTTGCGGGCTTTGGGTTGCGTGCCGCGCGCCTCGCGCACCTGGAAGCGCAGCACGCCGGTGCCCCCATCCCGTGCCCACTTCAACGAATAGCCAGTTTGTTTGGCGGCCTGCCCGAGACGCCGTTTCAGGGCTCGACTCGACAGAGAACCGAGCTCGATTTCAGCCGCATCGCCGGGCTGCAGCTCACCTAAAGCGTCGGTGTACTCGGACAGGTCCATCTGTCCACGCTTGGGAAAGACTTTGGCTGCTTCATCAGAGGTCAGCTTGCGAATCTGTACGGGCACCGGAATCTATATCCCTCCCCGTCAATGAGGACGTTTGAATTTTTAATGCGATCGCGCTCATCATACACGTTCGACCGCCCGGCTGTGCACGGATTGACACATTAGACGCGACCAAAGTCGCGTGCTTCGCCCCAGACTGTACGAAACGCATCAGAGACCTCACCGAGCGTGCAATAGGCCTCAACTGCCTCGACGATGAGCGGCAACAGATTCTCGCGTTCATTCGCGGCCGCCGCTTGCAAGCGTTCCAGCACGTTCTGACAACGCGCGTTGTCGCGTCGCGCTCGCAGCGCTCGCAGACGCTCACATTGACGTTGTCGAACGCTCGGATCGACGGTCAAGATCTCAGGTGTTGGCTCAGCCGCGGTACTTTGAAAACGATTGGTGCCAACAATGATGCGTTGCCCACGTTCAACCTGGCGCTGATATTCGTAGGCAGCTTCGGTGATCTCGGCCTGTATGAAGCCGGATTCAACGGCTTGCAGAGCACCGCCGCGTTCGTCGATTCGCTCGATATAGTGCCAGGCACGACGCTCGATTTCGTCGGTTAACGCTTCGACATAGTACGAACCGGCCAGTGGATCCACGACGTCGGCAACGCCACTTTCATACGCCAGCACCTGCTGCGTTCGCAGCGCCAGCTCGGCGTTTTCGCTCGTGGGGAGCGCCAGCGCTTCGTCCTTCGAGTTGGTGTGCAGCGACTGCGTGCCGCCCAGCACCGCGGCCAGCGCCTGGACCGTCACGCGCACCACGTTGTTGTCGATCTGTTGTGCCTGCAGCGTGACGCCGGCCGTCTGGGTGTGAAAGCGCAGCATCCACGAGCGGCTGTCGCGCGCGCCAAACCGGTCGCGCATGATCCGCGCCCACATGCGCCGTGCGGCGCGGAATTTGGCGACTTCTTCGAGCAGATTGTTGTGGCTGTCGAAAAAGAACGCCAGACGTGGCGCGAACGAGTCGATGTCCAGACCAACCTGCAGCGCAGCCTTCACGTACTCGATGCCATTGGCCAGTGTGAACGCCAGCTCCTGGACAGCCGTGGCACCAGCCTCACGCATGTGGTAGCCGCTGATCGAGATGGTGTTCCACAGCGGCACCTCGCGCGCGCAATACGCGAACACATCGGTGATCAATCGCAGGCTTGGTCGCGGCGGATAAATATACGTACCCCGGGCGATATATTCCTTCAGAATGTCGTTCTGCAGCGTGCCGCTCAGGACGGCCGGCTGGACGCCTTGCTGCTTGGCAACCGCGATGTACAGCGCCAGCAAGATGGCCGCGGTGGCGTTGATGGTCATCGACGTGGTGACTTGGTCGAGCGGGATGCCCTCAAACAGTTGTTGCATGTCTTCGAGGGAGGCGATCGACACGCCGACCTTGCCAACTTCGCCTTCGGCCATCGGGTGGTCCGGGTCGTAGCCCATCTGCGTCGGCAGGTCGAACGCCACGGACAGGCCAGTTTGACCGCGATCCAGCAGATACCGATAACGTGCGTTGGATTCTTCGGCGGACGCATAGCCGGCGTACTGGCGCATGGTCCACAGTCGGCCGCGGTACATGCTGGGCTGAACGCCGCGAGTGAACGGGTACTCGCCGGGGAAGCCCAGTCGCTCGTCCGCGTCCCAGCCGTCGCGCTGCACATCTTCGGCGGTGTAGGTGAGCTGTTCGTCGATGTGTGACGTCGTTTCGAAGACCACGTCTTCGCGCAGTTGGCCGCGTTTGCGGGCGCGCTCGAGCGTCGCCCGCCGCCACTCGTCGGCTGAGCGCGAGTCGCTCACGCGTCCCGCTTGAGCTCGCGCCAGAGCAGGTACAGCGCGTCAAGCGCGCCGCGGCGCTTGTACTCGACGCGGGTGGTCGAGTAGCGGGTCTCGGAGCACACTTGGCGGCCGTCGATGTCGACGACCACGTGCAGGATGCCGACGGGTTTGTCTTCGGAAGCGCCCGGCCCGGCGTTGCCCGTGGTGGCAATTGCCACGCGTGCGGCGGCTTGTCGGCGCGCGGCCGCGGCCAGGGCCTGTGTCGTCGCCTCGGCGACGGTCCCGTGGCGTTCGATGATCTCGGCGCTGACGCCCAGGGCACGCTTGGCCGCGGCCGAGTACGCCACGTAGCCGGCGACGAAGTAGTCCGAGGCACCTGGGGCCTCGGTGATCAGCGACGCCAGTTGCCCGCCAGTGGCGCTTTCGGCGGTCGCCAGGGTCAGGCCGCGCTCGCGCAGCATGGCGCCGACGACCATCGGCAGCGTGTCAGCTTCGGTGCCGTACAGCCACTCCTGCACGCGGGTGCGAACCTGGGGTTCGAAGGCATCCAGCAGCGCCTCGGCCTCGGGGCGAGTGGCGGCTTTGGCGGTGAGGCGCAAGTGGATGCCGTCGGACTTGGCGTAGGTCGCCAGCGTGGGATTCGGCGAGCGCGTCAGGTCGCCGACGACTTCCTCGGCGTTGGATTCGCCGATGCCGATCAGCTTGAGGACGCGTGAGACGATCGCGCCGCCGCTGATGCGTTGGGCGAGTCGCGGCTGGACCTGCTCTTCCCACATCTTGTGCATCTCGTAGGGCACGCCGGGCATGCTGGCGATGACTTTGCCGTCGCGCTCGACCCACCAGCCTGGCGCGGTGCCGACGGGGTTGGGCAGCACCGTCGCGGAGGGGATCAGCGTGGCCTGTTTGACGTTGCGTTCGGGCATGACGCGGCCGCGTCGGGCGAAGAACTCGCGCAGGCTGGCTTCGAGCTCGGGGACGACCGACGGCTGCTCGCCGAATACCTCGGCGATGGCTTCGCGGGTCAGGTCGTCTTCGGTGGGGCCGAGGCCCCCGGAGGTGATGACGACGTCGGAGCGGTCGAGGGCGTGGCGGAAGGCGTCGGCCAGACGGCCGAGGTTGTCGCCGATTTGCGAGACATAGAAGAGATCCAGGCCCAGGGGCGGTAGTTGCTGGGCGAGGAAGTTGGCGTTGGTGTCGACGATCTGGCCGAGAAGGAGCTCGGTGCCGATCGACAAAATTTCAGCGCGCATAAGGCAACGATGAATTGAGTCTACGCCGCGCGGCCGCTATTCGAGGATGACCAGCACCTGCCCCTGCTCGACGGTCTGTCCTGCTTCCACTTTGATCTCACGCACCGTGCCGCCGCGCGGCACCGACAGCTCGTTTTCCATCTTCATCGCCTGCAGCACGACCAGCGGCTGGCCACTTTGCACCTCGTCCCCGACATTGCACACGACTTTGACCAGCAGCCCTGGCATCGGCGACTTGAGCTCCAGCCGCGCGTGGCTCCCGCCGTGCGCCCCGGCCACCGACGCCAGCCGCGCGCGGGCCTCGTCGACCACTTCGGCGGCGTATTCGAGCCCGTCGATGGCCATGCGCACCAGCCCGTCGTCCTCGACCGCGGCGAGCACCTCGGTCTGCGACTGACCCAGTGCCAGCGTATGCAGGGCGCCGTGCAGCCCGCGCCAGTCCACCGCCATCTCTTCGCCGGCGTCGACGCGCACGAACGTCCCATCCGCCTCGCGGCGCACCTGCACGCGCAGCTCGCGCTCGCCGACGGTCACCTGGTACGTCCTGCTCGGCATGTGCAGGTCGCTTAGCGGAGTCCCGCCCGGCGTCCAGCCAGCCGCCAGGCCGACGACCCGTTCGAGGCGCCGTCCGGAGCAACCTGCAGCTCGGACGCCGCCCGACGACTGTCCGCCAGCAGGCTCGCCGTGATTGCCGCGTGCAACACGCCGTCGTCCGGCGACGCAGGCGGCTGCCATTCGCGCTCGAGCCAATTGGTGTCGACCTCGCCCGAACGCACCACTGGATGCGCCACCAACCACTGGTGCATGGGGATGCTGGTGCGCACGCCGAGAATCAGGAATTCGCGCAGCGCACGCGCCATCCGATCCAGGCCCTGCTGCCGGTCGGCGGCGTGCACGATGAGCTTGGCGATCATCGGGTCGTAATACACGCTGATCTCGGCGTTTTCCTCGACACCCGAGTCGACGCGCACACCAGGCCCGTCTGGCGGACGGTAGCCGACCAGTCGGCCGGTCGACGGCACCCAGCCGGCGGCCGAGTCTTCGGCGTTGATGCGGCATTCGACGGCATAGCCATGCCGCTGGATGGCGGACTGGTCGTACCCCAGCGGCTCGCCGCAGGCCACCCGGATCTGCTCGCGCACCAGGTCGATGCCGGTCACTTCTTCGGTCACGGGGTGCTCGACCTGGAGCCGGGCGTTGACTTCGAGAAAATAAAACTTGCCATCTGGCGCGAGCAGGAACTCCACGGTCCCGGCGTTGGTGTACCCGGCCGCCTGCGCCGCGCGGACGGCGACCTCGCCCATCTGCTGGCGGAGCTCGGGGCTGACCGCGGGTGACGGCGATTCCTCAAGGACTTTCTGGTGTCGTCGCTGGATCGAGCAGTCGCGTTCGCCGAGCCAGACGCAGTGCCCGTGGGTGTCGGCCAGAATCTGCACTTCGACGTGGCGCGGCCGGTCGATCGCGCGTTCCAGGTACACCGAGGCGTCGCCGAAGGCCGCGCCGGCCTCGCTGGTCGCCTGTCTGAAAGCCGCTTCGAGCTGGTCGGCGTCGTGGACCATGCGCAGGCCCTTGCCACCCCCGCCAGCGACCGCCTTGAGCGCCACGGGAAAACCCACGTCGTCGGCGGCCCGGCGTAGCGCGGCGATGTCGTCGAGGGGTTCGAGCGTGCCTGGCACGACCGGCACACCCGCGGCCTGCATCAATTTGCGCGCTTCGGTTTTGAGGCCCAGGTCACGCATGGCCTGGGGCGGCGGCCCGACGAAGACGAAGCCGGCGGCGGCGCACGCGTCGGCGAAGGCCGCGTTTTCGGCGAGGAACCCGTAGCCAGGATGAATGGCCTCCGCGCCGGCCTGCCGCGCCGCGTCGAGGATGCGGTCGATGCGCAGGTAGCTCTCGGTGGCGGGCGCGGGTCCGATGGGGTAGGCGGCGTCGGCCATCCGCACGTGCAGCGCGTTGGCGTCGACAGCCGAATAGACGGCGATGGGCGAAATGCCCATGTCGCGACAGGCGCGAATCACGCGCACGGCGATTTCGCCGCGGTTGGCGATTAGCAGACGCTTGAACACCGCTCTGGAGTGGAGTGTAGTTGTCGCGCGAGGTCACGGGGCCATTACAGAGCTGCCCAAACCCGTTGTCACGAACGGATGTTCGTTCTACGTTGGTTTGACCGGAATGCTGACGGCCCAACTCCTGGAGTCCACCCCCTTCGTCGTCGTCGACCTCGAGACGACCGGTGGCAGCGCGCTGTTCGACCGTGTGCTCGAGATCGCCGCCATCCGCGTCCAGAACGGCACAGTGCAGGATCGCCTCGAGTGCCTGGTCGAGCCCGGCATGCCGATCCCGCCGTTCGTGACCCGCATCACGGGCATCAACGCCAGCCTGGTGCGCGGCAAGCCCGCCTTCGACACCTTGCTGCCCCACCTGCGCAAGCTCATGGACGGCGCCGTGCTGGTCGCTCACAACGTGGCCTTCGACGGCAACTTCCTGGCCAATGCCTTCCGCCGCGCCGACATGCCGTGGGATGGCGAGAAACTGTGCACGCTGCGGCTCGCGCGTCGCCTGATCCCCGGCTTGCACAGTTATCGACTGGACAGCCTGTGTGCGTTTCTGGGCTTCACGTTCGTCCAGCGCCACCGGGCGGGTCCAGATGCCGACGCCACCGTCCAACTGCTCCAGCATCTGCTGGAGTCGGCGCTGCGCACCGGCATCCAGACGCTGGCTGGCCTGGTGCGCCTCCAGCAGCAGCCGGTCACGCGCAAGCGTCACAAAGGGCGCGTCGACGAGGCGCAGGTGGCCAGTTTGCCGACTACCCCGGGCGTGTACTTGCTCAAAGATCACCACGGACAGGTGGTGTACGTCGGCAAGAGCGTCAACGTGCGCCAGCGGGTAAGGACGCACCTGCGACCGTCGGGAACGGCGCGCGGCCCGGCCCAACCGCGGCTGCGGCGGCGTTTGCCGCACATCGCCGACGTCGAGGCGATCGAAACGAAGTCTGAGCTCGAGGCGCTGCTGCTCGAGTCGAAGCTGGTCAAGCGCTACCTCCCTGAAGGCAACAGCCTGCTGCGCGATTACCACGATTACCCGTTCATTAAAGTCGATCTGAGCGACCCCTTCCCTCGCCTCGAGGCAACCCGCGAACGGCCCGGTGATGGCGCGACGTACTTCGGACCCTTCCGTCGGGCGAGCGTCGTCTCGTCGGCAGTTGTCTTTTTGAACGAACAACTTGGATTGCGCCAGTGCAGTGGGCGCCTGAAGGCAGGCCAGCCAGCTTGCGCCCTGCTCGAAATGAAAAAATGCCTCGGTCCGTGCGTCGGCGCCGTGCCCGTGACGGTCTATGGCGACGCCGTGACTGATGCCCTCGGGCTGCTGCGTGGCCAGTCATTGACGGTGATCGAGCGCGCAGCGAGCAAACGCGACGCGCTCG
>JAFAWJ010000435.1 GCA_019242065.1 Chloroflexota bacterium | reverse complement strand
CACTAGCCGGACGTCGGCGGCGCGCTGGGTGGCGTGACCTGCGACATCCACTCCGAAGGCATCCAGCTGCCCTTCGTCAAAATCTTCAAGCAAGGCGTGCAGGACGCCATCATTCGTGCCAACTGTCGCAACCTGGATAGGTGGCGGGGGCGGCTTCTGGTCACCGCTGGAGCACGACCCGCGGCTGGTGCTGGCCGACGTGCGCTCCGGTTATGTCTCACTCGGGGCGACGGAAGGTGACTACGGCGTCGTCATCCGCCGCACCAGCACCTATGGGCGCACGTTCGAGGTCGACGACGACGGGACGGCCGCTTTGCGTGCGCAGCTCGGCAAGCTCGAGCTGTTGCCGGAAACGGCGCAGGACCAGGCGCGGGCCGAGGACACCCACTAACCAGGCGACGGTGCCGGCCGCCGCGGCGACGGGGCCGCCGACCAGGAAGCCGCCGACTGCAAGAACGACCAGCAAGCTGGCGACGATGGCCAGCTCGGGGACGCGCAGGCGGCGGGCGAGGCGCGGGACGGCCAGGAGGTTGAAGGCGGCGACGCCGGCGATGACACCGGCGACAACTGCCAGCCAGAAGAAGGCCGTCAGCAGCAGGGCGACGACGACCAGCGCTACAAGGACGACCAGCGCGGCGCGCCACCCTGACAGAAGTTTCATGCCGGAGAAGTATGTCCTCTCAACCTGGGAATTGTCTGTGATTAGATTTTATCCCCAGGGACCGAGGTAGGGCTCGCCCAGGAAGGTATCGGGGCGGGCTTCGACTGTCGCCGGCCAGGCCTCGATGTTTTCGGCGCCGGGGGCCGACAGGCTCGAGGAGGGCGGTGGCAGCTGCTGCATGTAGTAGTACAGCTGCACCGCGTGACCCGCGGGGTCGATGGCGAGGCAGCTGTAGTCGATGCCCGGCGACAGCTCCGGCGGCAGGTCGCGCACCTGCACGCCGCGCTCGCGCAGGAAACCCACGGCGTTGCGCAGCTGACGGTAGTTGGCCAACTGAAGACCAAACGACATCAACGTCGTATGTGGGCTGAGGCCAAGAGACTCGCGCAGCGCGGCGGGATAGAGCGCGAGCGAGTGGTGCTCGGTGTTGACGCGCATGAACACGCATTCATGACCGTTCCAGGTCACGGTCTGCGAGACACTCAGCCCCATCACTGATTCGTAGAACGCCCGCGAGCGCTGCACGTCGTCGACGAAGATACGGACTGGACCGATGCGCACGATTTTGAACGGCCGGGCCAGCAGGATACCGTCGACATCGAAGGTGCGCAGGTTCTTCTCGGTGGGACGGAAGCCGGACTCCAGGTCGATGCCCTCGCTCAGCGCGGCGTCGACCTCGTCGGATTCGGACATCTGGGGCAGGGGTGGGCGCTCGCGGAAGCCGCGGTTGTACATCGAGCGCGGCTTGGAGTAGCCCTCCCAGCCGACCTGCTCGATGCCGTAGTACAGCTCGTTGGTGTGCCCGTCCGGGTCCAGCGGATAGGTATGCCAGTTGGAGCCGGGCGTGTCGCGGCCGGAGCGGCGCACGTTGATGCCCAGATCCTCGAAGTAGCGGCTGCCGGCGACGACCTCAGCCAGGCTACCGACCTGCCAGGTGATCTGGTTGATGGTGATGCGATCGGGCTCACCCGAGGCGAACGCCTGGCGCGGGAACAGGACGAAGGCATGGTGATCGGTGCCGAAGCGGGTGAAGTAGCCCAGGGTCGGGGCATTCGGGCCGAGGGCGGCGCGCTGCTCGTCGGTGAGTCGGGCGCCGAAGTTGATCTCGTCGGAGACGGTGAAGCCGAGCAGGTCGCTATAAAAGTGGATGCCGGCCTCGACGTTGTCGACGTTGACGCCGAAGTGGCCGAGGCGTCGGATGCGGAAGGGTCGATCGAGCAGGACGCCGCCGACATCGAAGCGCTCGCGCGCCTGGGGAGTAGGTGGGCGCTCGACGTTGAGAACCATGGCAGACCTCCGAGGTATCGCTTCAGCATAACGCCGTTGCTCGGCGGGGCGCGTATCGTAGGCCGTATGCGACGTGTAGCTGAGGGCGTCTATGCCGAGATTTACTTCTGGGGCTGCAATCCGGGCTTTGTGAGCACCAGCGACGGCGTGTTCATGATCGACACGCCGCAGCAGCCGATCGACGCGGTGCGCTGGCGCGAGCGCATCCACGAGCATGGGCGGCCGCGGTACCTGGTCAATACCGAGCCGCACCCGGACCACATTCGCGGCAACGCGTATTTCCCGGGGGTGGAGGTGCTCGGCCAGGAGCGCATGGTCGCCCGCTACGCCGAGGCGCTGCCCATGATGACCGGCGCCGCCGTCCTGGACACCATGCGCACCACCGATCCCGCCAGCGTGTGGCTGTTCAACCATCCGGACTATCCGCCCAATCCTCCGACGCGCACGTTTTCGTCCTCGCTGGATGTTGAGCTCGGCAACGAGACGGTGCACCTGATCCATCATCCGGGTCACACGCCGCCGCAAACGTCGGTCTACATCCCGTCGCGCGGGGTGGTCTTCACCGGTGACAACGTCTTCTTCAAGTGCAAGACCTTTGTGCAGGAAGCCGATCCGTGGGAGTGGCTCACCGCGCTGGAGGCGATCGGCCAACTGGACGTCGAGACGATCGTGCCCGGTCACGGCGAGCCGTGCGACAAGCGCTACTTATCCGAGCAGGCGCAGATCATCCACAACTGGATCGGCGTCGTGGAGGACTACGTCCGCCGCGGCCTGAGCGAAGACGAAGCGGTGGCGCAGCCGCTCGACGTCGTGCGCACGGTGGACCCGTACCCGATTGGCCAGCGGCTGTTTCCGATGAGTGACGCGCTCACCGAGCGGAACGTTCGCAACGTCTACAAGCACGTGGTGGCGCGCCAGGCGGTCGCGAGTCGTTAGCCCTTAGCGGCCGGCGCCGGGTGGGAACGAGCCCCACTGATCGGGAACCAGCGGGCGGATGGGCGGCACGTAGTCGTCGTTGGTGATCTGCTCCACCTCACACGTGTATTCGACGACGTTGCCTTCGGGATCGAAGTAATACGAAAACAGGTTGTTGCCGGCCAGGTGACGGCCGGGTCCCCACATGCGCTTGACGCCATGCTCGCCCAGGAAGAACACGCCGCGCATCAGCTCGTTCCAATCGCGAACCTCGAACGCGGCGTGGTTCAAGCCGGCGCGCCCGCCGCGCGTATTGGCAAACGCCAGTGAGTGGTGGTTGGCGTTGCAGCGCCAGAAGGTCATGAACTCTGGCAGGGTGTCCGAGAGTTTGAAGCCGAGCACGCCACCGTAAAACTGTTCCAGGGCGGGCCGGTTCGTGGTCTCCAGCACGACGTGATTGAGCACTGTCGGCTTGACGTCGCGCGCGCCGTACGGATCGCGCACCTGGTCGACACCGGCGACCAGCTCGACGACGTTGCCGTCCGGGTCCTTGAAGCGGATGGCGCGGGCGACGCCAGGCTCGAGGTCTTGAGTCGGCGGCGTCACGATCTCGTGGCCGAGCGATGCGAGCACGTCGGCAGCGCGGTCGAGGTCGTCGGGGTTGGCCACCTCGAATGCGAAGTGATCGAGGCCCGCGGCTTCAGAGCCGGCGTGGAGCGTGAGCACGTGGTGGTCGGGTCCGTCGCCGCGCAGGAACATCTGCTGGCCGCCCTCGTCGATGGGCTCCAGGCCCCAGCGCGCCGTATAGAACTCGGCCTGCTTGCTCATGTCGTTGGCGCGCAGCCCGACGTGGGACAGTCGCGTGAGTTTGATCCCGGTGCTCGTGCTCGTCATGCCTCCTAGCGTACCGTAGGACGTGCGTGATCAGTCACCCGGACAAGCTCATGTTCCCTGACGACGGGATCACCAAAGGCGAGGTCGCGGCGTACTACGCGGCCGTGGCGGCGCTGATGCTGCCGCACCTGCGCGGACGGCCGGTCACCATGGAGCGGTATCCGAGTGGCATCGGCGCGGGCGGCTTTCTGCAGAAGGACGTCTCCAGGGGGTTTCCGGAGTGGCTGGAGCGGGTCGAGGCGCCGAAGCGCGGGGGTGTCGTCCATTATCCGATCGTCGACGACGCGCGGTCGCTCGAGTGGCTGGCCAACCAGAACTGCATCACGCCCCACGTGTGGGCTTCGCGCACGCCGAAGCTGTTTCAGCCGGACGTGTGCGTCTTCGATCTCGACCCTTCAGCCGAAGAAGAGCTCGACACGCTGCGATCGGCGGCGCTGCTGGTGCGCGACGTCCTGGCCGAACTGGGGCTGCCGAGCTGGGTCAAGACGTCGGGCTCGAAGGGCTTCCACATCGTGGTGCCACTGGATCGGTCGCTCGGGTTCGACGAGGTGGCGGGTTTCAGCCAGGCCGTGGGGCGGGTGGTGGTGGCGCGCGACCCCGAGCATCTGACCCTGGAGTTCAGCAAGGCGGAGCGGGGTGGGCGGATTTACGTGGACGTCGGTCGCAACGGCTACAGCGCGACGTTCGCGGCGGCGTACGCGCTGCGGGCCCGGGCGGGTGCGCCGGTTTCGGCGCCGTGCACGTGGGAGGAAGTCGAGAGCGGGAAGGTCGCGCCGCAAAGCTTCACGCTGCGGGAGATGCCCGCGCGCGTCGAAGCCGTCGGCGACCTGTGGGCTGACGTGGCCAAACGCGGGCGGTCATTGAAGAGCGCTCTCAACAAGCTCTCTTAGACTCGTTTGTGTTTGGAGGGAGTTCGCGCATGCGCGAACTCCTCACCAGGGCGCATGCGCCCTGGTGCCCAGCGGTGCATGCACCGCTGGGTGCTGACGCAACGGATCAGGGGGCCTGCGGCCCCCCGCCCCCGTTCGCTGCGCTCGCTCCCGGGGCGACCCCCCGCGTACGTGCTAGCCGCGGTTGATCAGTCTGTGACAACAACTGACCATGACGTAGAGACCATCGTCGGGGTAGTTCGACCACCGACGGCCAATCCCGAAAGAACCCTTTTTACAATGCTATTGGCAACAGGATGTTGTCATCCGATACGAACAGACACAGTAGTTACTGAGAATGTCAAAGCTCCCACACGCGGACAGTACGCAACGCGGGGGGACGCCCCGGGAGTGAGCGCAGCGAACGGGGGCGGGGGGCCGCAGGCCCCCTGATCCGTTGCGCTAGCACCCAGCGGTGCATGCACCGCTGGGCAGAGTGGCGCATGCGCCACTCTGGGACCCCGCGCATGCGCGGGGTCCGTCCAAGAAAACCCTATGACAGCTTGTTGAGAGCGCTCTTCAGTGACCGCCCGCGTTTGGCCACGTCAGCCCACAGGTCGCCGACGGCTTCGACGCGCGCGGGCATC
>JAFAWJ010000422.1 GCA_019242065.1 Chloroflexota bacterium | reverse complement strand
GACCACCTCCAGGGATTGCAGGCACGCGGTGTGCCCGCGCACCGGATCCACACCGAGATTTTCGGGGCAACCCAGGCGCTGACACCTGGCATCGCGGGCGAAGTGGCTGGAGTTCGCAGTTCGGCAGTCTGCTGGCGTTCGCCGAGGCCTGTGCGGTGCCGACGCGCTGGTCGTGCCGCACCGGTGTGTGCCACACGTGCGAGAGCCGGTTGCTAGCCGGGCACGTCAGCTACGCTCCCGAGCCGCTGGAGCCACCCGTCGCGGGCGAGTTGCTTATCTGCTGCGCCGTCCCTGTCGAGGACATCGTCCTGGACCTTTAGAGCAGACGATTGAGCATCGTCGTGACGACACTTCCTCGCGCAGGGCGGTGATTGGGGCAACGCGCAGCCTGGCACAGATCGCACGCGACTTCAGGGTTTGACGCGCGACGACAGCGGCGGGCGCTTCGCGGCGTGTCGGAAAATATAGCTTTTTCTGAACAGATCCCTGCGCTAGCTTCACGCCCAGGCCGGCCGCGGCTTCGAGAGGCGTACACACGAACTCAGGCGTATGATCGGCTGCCAGGCCCAAGCAAGGGAGATGACCGATGGACCAGTTCTCGTCACCCACACAAGGGATTGTGTTAGCCCACTTTATCGTCTCGAACGACGTCGAGCGTTCTGCCCGCTTCTACTCGGACGTGCTCGGCGGCAAGATCGTCTTCGACGGAGGGCCGACCTACGTCGCACTTGCCAATAGCTGGATCATCATCAATGTCGGCGGCGATCCGACCGACGACAAGCCTTCGGTCACCCTGGCCACGCCAGGCGATCCCGACCGGGTCAGCAGCTTTCTCAATATCCGCGTCAAAGACATTGCGGCCGTGTATGCCGAATGGAGTGCCAGGGGTGCGCAGTTCCTGACGCCCCCGAAGCAGCACGCGTACGAGATCCGCTGCTACATCCGCGATCCGGACGGTCACCTGATCGAGGTGGGCCAAACGACCGACCCGCACGGCGACTGGTCACCGGCCGGCTGGCTGGCAAGTAGTTCGTGACGGAGCTCCGAGCGAACGCCGAGACGCACCTCGGTGGTACTCACGCACTGCGTGGTGCTCGTCGTCGGCGCAGTTGGCGGCGTGCTCGGCAGCGGGACATTGATTCTGGCTCGCGTGTGGAGGGGCCACGCAGCAGCTGGACAACTTCTGAGTCGCGTGAGCACGGCTACAGGCACACGCCGCGAAGTGCTCGTCACCGGAACTCCCGCCGTCGGTCCTGGCGCGCAGCTTGCGAAGAGTCGAGGCGAATAATGCGCAATACATCGGCGAGCCAGGACCGCGCCACCGTGCTCGGCAGTGCCGCATGGTGCTGGATGTTGGCGGAATGGAACGCGTGACTGAGTATCCTGGCGCTCTCTGGCGACTCATTTTCGGTACCGTGGTCGTCGTGTCCATCCTGAGTATGGGCCAGCGGTCGGGGACGATCTGGAGCGCCGACGCGTCGCAGGCGCAGAGGTGAAGCGCGAACAGTCACGTACACTGGTGCCATGGATCTCGGCCTGACCGGGAAGTCGGCAATCGTGGCTGCCGCGAGCAGTGGGTTGGGGCAGGCGGTGGCGCGAGCGCTGGCCGCGGAAGGCGGCAACGTGGTCATGTTCGCGCGTCGGGCCGATGCGATCGCGGCGGCCGCGGCGGAGGTTCAGGCCGCGGCTGCACCGTGAGCGCCCGTGATCGGTCTCACCGCAGACGTGACCCGATTAGCCGACCTCGAGCGGATCGTCAGTTCCGCGGTCGCGGAATTTGGCGCCGTGGACGTTCTCTCCAACAACACCGGCGGTCCGCGGCCGGGTATGTTCGACGCGCTGACCGACGACGACTGGGCAGCACGCATTCGACTTGCTGCTCCTCCCCGCGATCCGGTTGACGCGACTCTGCCTGCCGTCTATGCGCGGTCGGCACTCGGGCAGGGTGCTCATCGATACGTCGATCTCGGTGAAGCAGCCATTACCGACGCTGATGCTCTCGAACAGCCTCCGAAGCGCGGTCACGGCGTGGGCCAAGACACTCCGGACCAGGTTGCCGGCGACGACATCACCGTCAATATGCTGGCGCCGGGCACAATCGACACCGACCGGATGCGTCAGCTCAACACCGATATCGCTCACCGCAGCGGGCGCAGCCAGGACGAAGTGGAGCACGAAGCGCTCCAGTTGATTCCGCTGCGACGCTACGGCACGTCGACCGAATTTGGTGCCTGCGCCGCCTTCCTCGCGTCCGAACAGGCGGCGTATATCACTGGCACGACGCTGCTCGTGGATGGTGGCATGTTCCGCGGCACATACTGACCCGGTGCGCCGAATGCAGGCCGTCCCGACCGCGCCTGGTTCGCCTACCTGCTAACAACCCGCGTGCTCGTATTCGCCACGCATCTTGTCGCCGCCGTTGGCCTTCCAGTCGTTCACCAGTTGATCGGCGTCCGTCAGCGCGCGGCGGACCAGGACGATATCGGTCACCCCGTCATACATCGCTTGCCTCCAGGACACTGCCCTGCGCGGCGTCGGTCGGCGAGTACAGGCCGATGGTCGGGTCAGCCACTCCGACCGCCATAGCGGCCTGTTCCCAGCCATCGTGTGCAGCTTCTGTGACGCCGGCGCCTCCGAGAGGGCGATGTCCGCCATCCGCCCTCCAGCGCGACGTCCGTTGCCTGCTGGAAGATCGTGTACAGCAGCGCGGCGCGGGATTACTGCCGCACCAAGCCGCC
>JAFAWJ010000136.1 GCA_019242065.1 Chloroflexota bacterium | reverse complement strand
CAGCAGCTGGTGGGACACGTTGTTGCGCGTGACGGTCAGCAGCAGCGACAGGCCGTGCTTGGCGACCAGCTGGTCGGGCACCAGTCCGCCGAGCATGGTCGTTGTCGGCAGCGTCCGGCCCCCGCCCGCCGGCGCGCGCCGCTGCGCCGGCCCCTGGTCAGGCATGAAGGCGTCGAAGACGTTGTCGACGAGCGTGGTGACGGTGAGCGAGTCCACCGGCTCGAGAGCAATACTGAGCGGCATGGGCCTTCGAGTGTAATGGTCCGACCCGTGGCCGGCCGTCTCCTCCACCCGTGACCGTCTCCTCATCGTGGAAGGGGCTCCACCGGAGGTAGACATCTCCGACATTTGTGATCTCACCACACCGAACAGCCACCCACCAGGTACCCTTTCAGCCCCACCGAGCCGTCGATGTCCCCAGAAGACCTCCCCGCCGACAGCTTCCGCCGCGTCGACGAAGCCCCCGACACCTGGTTCTACTCCCAGCCCCGCTTCGTCGAGCACATCGACGCCGGCGCCCTTGCCGCCGTCACCCAGCTCTACCGTGACCTCTTCCCGCCCACGGCCCGCGTCCTGGACCTCATGAGCAGCTGGGTTAGCCACCTCCCCGACGACGTCCACTACCCCCACGTCACAGGCCTCGGGCTCAACGAGGAAGAGCTGGCCGCCAACCCCCGGCTCGACGCCTACGTCGTTCAGGACCTGAACGCATCCCAACGCCTGCCCTTTGACCATGCGGCCTTCGACGCCGCCGGCATCTGCGTCTCGATCCAGTATTTGACTCACCCCGTCGAAGTGCTGCGCGACCTTGCCCGTGTCCTGGTGCCCGGCTCGCCCCTGGTGATCACGTTCTCCAATCGCTGCTTTCCCACCAAGGCGGTCGCCATCTGGCAAGCCCTCAATGACGCCGGCCACGCCGAGCTCATCACGCGTTACTTGCAAGCCGCCGGCACCTGGCGCGACATCCGCACGGTCGACCGCAGCGCACAACAACCTCGCAGCGATCCACTCTTCGCGGTCGTCGCCCTAAGCAACTAATTTGAGCCCCGCCGCTTGCCGCGCGCGGCGTCGATCCTGCAATACGTCATTACAAAGAAAGGATCGCTGCATGGCCGAAACGCGCATCTGCTTCGTGGGCGGCGGGAGCTACAACTGGATGCCCAAGCTCCTGGGCGACCTCGCCCTGACCCCCGACCTCGAGGGCACGGTCGTCCTGCACGACATCAACCTGTCTGCCCTCGAGGACATTCGGCGCTACGGTCACAAGGTCTTCGAACGCTACGGCGGCCGCTTTACGCTCGAGACGACGACCGACCTCGAGCGCGGTCTCGACGGCGCGGACTTCGTGGTCGTCACCATCACCACCGGCGGCCTGCCGACGATGGCCACTGACCTCGACGTGCCCGAAAAGTACGGCATCTACCAGTCGGTCGGCGACACGGTAGGTCCCGGCGGTCTGTCCCGTGCGCTGCGCAATGTGCCCGTCATGCTGGAGATCGCCCGAGCGATGGAGCGCCACTGCCCTAACGCGTGGATGCTCAACCTGACCAATCCGATGACCGTGCTCACGCGCGTCGTGACGTTGACCACGCGCATCAAAACCATCGGCCTGTGCCACGAGCTGTTTGGCGTGCGGAGTGGGCTCATCCGCATGTTCGGGGGAGCGCCGTCGGATTTCGAGATGCGCGTCGCGGGCGTCAATCACCTGATCTGGCTGCTGGATATGACGATCCGCGGTCGCGACGGACTCCAGATGGTGCGCGATTTCGTGGCCGAGGGCCGCCGGGTGCCGATCCCGGCCGCGCGCGGCGACTGGCACGCGCCGTTTGTGGATCGGTGGAAACTGAAGCTGACCCTTTTTGATGTGTACGACGCGCTGCCGGCCGCCGGCGACCGGCACCTGGCCGAGTTCTTTCCCTACTTTTTGACCGACGCGACGCACCAGGGCGCCGATTACGACGTCCTCCTCACGCGCATCGCCGATCGCGAGCAGCAGGTCGCCACCGCGCGCGCCGCCGTGCGCGAGGCAATCGCGGGCGAGCTACCGCCGGTCACGCGTTCACCCGAAGCCACCGCCGACATCGTCTCGGCCGTGGCCAACGGGCGCTCGACACGCACGATCGTCAACCTGCCCAACACTGGTCAGATCGACAATCTGCCGCGCGGCGCGGTCGTCGAAACGCTGGCGGAGATCACCTCGGCCGGCGCCCAGCCGCTGACCGTCGGCGCCTTGCCGCCAGGCGTGCTGAGCACCCTGGAGCCGCACGTCGCGAATCAGGAACTGATCGTGCGCGCGGCCCTGGAAGGCAACCGTCAGCTCGCGCTACAGGCGATGGTCAACGACCCGCTGGTGCACGACCTGGAGAAAGGCCGGGCCATCCTGGACGAGTTGCTGATCGCCCACGAGGCGTACCTACCCCAATTCAGACGACGGGTGGCTATTGCTGCTTAAATTCTTCTCCCACCTCACACAGGGAGAGGGTCGGCGTCGGCCGGCGGCAGGATCTCGAAGGCGTTGTTGATCGCCGAAATGTACTGGTACTGCCCAATCGTGCCCGTCAGCTCGACCATCCACCGCGCGTCGTGGCGCTGCAGCAGGGA
>JAFAWJ010000129.1 GCA_019242065.1 Chloroflexota bacterium | reverse complement strand
GCTTCGTCTCACCGTGGTTCCTGGTGCCCGTCGTGCTCCACACGTCGGATGTGGTCGCCGTCTATGCCTACATCAGTGCCGCGATCTTCGTGCTCACATTGGCGGTCACCTACTTCGTACTCCACCGCCTCACCCGTGACGGTCTTGCTTCGCTAACAGGCGCCTTCATCTACGTTTGCAGCACCTACTCGCTGTTGAAGCTCTCGCAGAACGACACGACGTATCTGTCAATCCTGGTCGCGCCCATCATGTTCTATCTGGTGCACACGGCCACGCCGGAGCACCGCTGGAGAACGATGGTCTCTCTTGGCGCGATCGTCGCCTACTGCGTCTACTCGGCGTTCCTCCAGGAATTCAGCTACGTGCTCCTGTTTCTGGGACTCTACGCACTGTGGCGCGCCCTCGCGGGGTATGCGGAGGGTCTGCTCGGCCTGCTGGTCGGTGTGGCCGCCGGAGTTGTCATTGGCGTGCCACGCCTGTTGGTACAGATGCAGACCCTGAGCGACACCTCGCGCATCAACGCGGGACCCACCTTCGACGGCAGCGTGATCACCCTGCTGCGGTTCTTCTCTCGCGATATCTTTGGTCGAAGTGCCGCGGAGAGCCTGTCCGGTAGCGGTATGAACGTGTACGAAGGCGACTTGCTGTTTTCGACGGTGTTCGCCTCGTTGTTATTGCTGGGAATTGTGGTCGATCGCGGCCGACGCGCCGGGACCTTGTGGCCCAGCCTGCGCCGCCGTGACGTGTGGTTCCTCGTGGCGTACATCGTCTTCGTGTTCGCGACTATGCATGTCGAGGCGGTTTACATGGTCGTCAGTCTGGCCTACGCCAACGCGCCCCTCCAGCACTCGCGCATCGGCGTTTCAGCGCTGCTGCCAATTGCGCTACTCTCGGCGTTGTATCTGCGACGACGTCTGGACAAGCCACTGAGCCCCGCGGCCTGGTCGGCGGTCGGCATGGCCCTGGTCATCGTCGTCGCGGCGACGACCTTCGACTACGCGCCGTGGCGCGATCCTCTTCTCGGCGCGCTGGGGTTACCGCGTGCGCCCTTCATCGCGTGCCCCACCTGCGAGACGTTCCACCAACCGTCGCAAATGCTCGCGGTCGACGTCATCCGGTTCGGCGTTCTCGCGCTGCTCTTTGTACTCGTCGGCACCAGCACCCTCTGGCTGCGCTGGCTGCCAGCGGATGCCGTCAGGATCACGTTAGCTCTGGCCATCGGGTTTCAAGCCATCTGGGGCGCGAACGTGTGGTTCGACGGCCCGGATAACCGGAGTTTTTCGACGCCGTACGAAGCCAACAACCTCGTTATGGCCCCACCGGGCGAGTTCAACACACCCAGCGCTGACGAAGTCCAGCAACTGAAGTCAGCGCTCGACAACGACAAGTATCGGTCGATCACCCTCTGTCCCATGAAGGTCATCCGTGTCGACTGCAGCAATCCGATTGGTCTGTTCTGGAACTTGCGTTTGCTGGACGGCTACCTGAGCGGCGTGCCGGAGCGACTGGCGGCGGTCGCTGGGACTACGGGGGACGCTGGCTCGCGCCAGATACGGTTTCAGTCAGCCGACGAAGTGCCGTGGCGACTCATGAGCCTCCTGAATGTGAAGAATGCGATCGTGGTCAGTCCGGAACTGTACATGAACTCCGGTTCTCGCCTCCCGACGGATCTCCAGCTCGTGAGAAACCCCTCCCTATACGTGTATCCGCGCGCCTATTTCGCGCAGACCGTGGAATCGACGACCGAGGCGGACGACATCGCGCTGACGCGCAGCTATTTCGGCACCTGCCCCACCTGCGACAGTCGCCTGGCCGGACGCAAGCCGGTCGACGAAGTGGAGGGGCCCGTCACCGGTGTGTTCGACACCACCGCCAACGATATCCAGGTGACCGACGGCCCTGATCGGGTCGACGTGACGTTCTCCGCATCGGCTCAGCCGCGCTTCCTGGTGCTCGACGACCTCTACGCCAGGGGCTGGTCAGCCGCCGCGGACGGTCAGGAGCTGGCCGTGTACCCGACCAACGTCGTGATGCGCGGCGTCCTCGTGCCAGCCGGCGCCAGCCAGGTCACCTTTCGGTACCACTCCTTCCTGGGATTCGCCCTCTGGTACACGCTCGCCTTGTCCGCCCTCGCGGCCGCTGCCTACCTGATCTATCGTCGCGGGCGCACAGGCTAGAGCGCTCGGCTAGCCCGGCGTGTCGGACTGGCACGCTCCATCAGCGGCGCGTGCTGGAGGTAGGCTGGGCTGGACTGGCCCGGAGGATTGGTTGCCAAAGGTACCGGCGCCCGGACTCCAGGTACCAGCAGCCTCAGCCTGTTGCTCGGCCTCCTCTAGCGTCGCCGCGTGCACGTACTGTGTCCCGCCATGCAATGTATCGGGAAGCTCAAACGGGGGCACCCCAACCAAGACGCGGTCGCTCGAGTACTCCTTCCCGGACTGATCCGCGGTCCGCGGGATCACCGTGACGCGGAGGAAGCCCCAGAAGTCGCCGGGCAGTTGGATCGTCGGTGCCGATCGGATCGTCGTCAGCAAACACTCGTCCGCGTCTGAGCCCCAGTACACGCGGATCAGCGTATCGACCAGGGGCTTACCTTCCTGCTGCTCGGTGTCGTACCGCACGTGCACATTCACGGCGGAGGGGTTGGCCTGCGAGCTAACGTCCACATACGTGGAGGCGCCTGCATCTGGCAGCGGTCGAAGATACGGTGGCGGGTCCCAGTCGAGTTTCACGATGGCCCACTGGTCGCGACCAGTGGGGTCCATGGCCACGACGCGATCGCGCGGAAACTCCTGACTCTGGACGAGCGCGTGGTCGACGAGCGGATTCGCGGAGCAGTTGATCTGCGGTCGGCCGCTCAGCAGGTCCGCTGCCGTGTCCAGGTACTGCGGGGCAAAACACAGGTAGTAGTCTGGCTGGGCGTAGGCAAGGTTCGAGTCGCGGTCGGCGAACCAGAGATACGTCTTGGCGTCGCGCACTACGGCGTAGCCGGCCTCCGTCAGCAGGACCTGGCCCTCGTCGAGTTCGCGGTCGAAATAGGCCCACTGACCGGTCGCGTCAACGACGGGAGCCGCATACGCCTTGAGCGCGAAGGACGCACCCCGGAACTGGGGTTGCTCGAGCACCTGGAAATAGCTCAAGTTTGTCGGAGGCATCAACTGGAGGTATTGCCACTGCATGCCCAACCAGTCGAGGCTCAGTAACGCACACAACCCCGCGAGTGACAGCGCCGCGCCCGCGAGCAACGTCGAACCGGACGCAGTCCACGGCTGTCCCCGCAGCGCACGAACGGCCGTCACAACGCCGGTCACCAGGAGATCCAGCACGACAACAATCGCCGTGTCGCGCGAGTAGACCACCAGTGGCGTCATGCGGTCCAGATAGTCCGACACGACGTAGCCTGGTACGAGAAAGTACGTTACGGCATAGCCGACGGTGACGCAGGCAAGATAGGTGACGACGAGCGGCCGAATGACACCCGCGCCGAGGAAGCGACGGCTGCCGAACAGGACGAGCACCGCGGCGACAACAACCGTCAACAGAACGGCCAGGCGTGCCAGCCAATCCGGAATCCAGGCTCCTAGTCGTGCCAGCGACTCGTGGCCAGGGTAGTAGAGCGTGCGTTGCTGACTAACCAGGATCAATATCCCGCACAGAACCACGACCGTCAGGCCAATCCGTCCGAGCGGCAGCCGGCCGCTGGACGCACGAGAAGGGAGCGGCCCCAGTGTGCCGCACACGAGAAGCGCCGCCAGGGCGCTCGGCAGCACCCACACTATCCCCGGCAAGCTCGAGGTCTGGCCGAATGTCGTTTCGCTGAGTGTGAAGGCGAGCCCCGTGACGAAGACTGCGACACCGAGCACCGCGTACACCGCCCGCTCGTGTCGCTCGAGTGATAGCGCCGTCACTCGCACCGGCCGTAGCTGTTCGGTCCTCCGCCACCACGGGCCTACCCTTTGAGACGTCAGTCCGGCCACAAGGCTCGCGACCAGCAGGACGAGCACGACAGCACTGAGCAGCGGCGTGGCCGCCTGGAGCGCGGACCGGAAGAAAGCCTGCAGGAAGTACAGCGGGTCTCGGAGCGGATCACTTGACGCGAACTGCTGCCAGAAGACCACGTGGTGGCTCGCATAAAAAGCTGTCAGCTGGTCGATTGATCGCATGCCGTCAGCCGAGTTGCCAACCTCGTTGTTTCGGACCAGGTAGGTCTGCGTCATGTCCTGCAAAAACGCCGGCATGCCGAGATATGCGACGGCCTGCGCAACCGGGACGCCCATGCTGGTCACCGCGCCGAGCGCCTGCGCCGGCCAAACCCCCGACAAGGCGCCTCGCTCGTGGCGCAGCAGGGCGAGCGTATACA
>JAFAWJ010000028.1 GCA_019242065.1 Chloroflexota bacterium | reverse complement strand
GCCATGCCGCCACACGTCCAGCAGTTGCTAAGCGCCGGCGACCTGGGCGACGGGCGCCGGGAAGGCCGCATCCGCACCGAACGGCCCGGTAGACGAACGAAAGACGTCAGCAGAGCATGGCCCAGTCAAGGAAAAGAGCGCGCGGCTCAACCAATTCATGCACAGTCTGGAATTCGGCATCAAAGCTCGGTTGTGGTCGTCAGAGCTTGATGGGAACGGCTGTTACTTTGATCGATTGGTGGCGCCAATTTTCGATGGAACTTCGGCGGGCTGGCCGAACTCGGCAACTTTCCCGCGGGGAGCGGTGCAAGGCTGGCAGCACACTCATGCTACCGACGGCAATCGATCAAGAACCCCGCCACCAATCGATCAAGATTACACAGCCTCAATAGTGAGCAGCCGTTGGCGTCCGGGTCCGAGCAGGTGTCACGACCACAAGGCCGGCGGATTGAACATCAGGTTCTCCGCCAGTTGACGACTACCACCCATTACCGGCCCGCCGCCAGGCACATACGCAACGCCGCCGATGGCCGCCGCACCCGTGCCATGTCGACCTGATGGCAGTGGCGCCAATGTGGTCCAACTGTCCGTGCCTGGATCGTACGCCTCGTTGACATCGAAGACACCACCTGTCCGTTCACCGCCCGCCACAATCATGTGCCCGCCCAGGACCGCGGCGGCGGCACCGCTGCGCGGCGTTGGAAGCGTCGCACGTGCCTCCCACGCGTCGCGAGTTGGATCGTACTGTTCGTGAACACTCAGATTATTTGCCGGCGTATTCAGTCGACCGCCAACGGCGTGCAACAGGCCATTGATGGCAGCCACTGCCAGGTGGTCACGCGGCTGCTGCATTGACGCAGCTTCCGACCACTGGTCCGCGGACGGGTCGTAGATACGATGTGTGCTCACGCTGGCGGTGTCGCGGCCGCCGATCAGGTGCAACTGGTTACCGAAGGCAACCACCGCCATCGCGCCCAGCGGCGACGGCAACGGGCTGGCTGAGGTCCAGGTATCTGCGCTGGGATCATACACGTTCACGTCGGCGACCGCGTCCTGGTTCTGTTGTTGGAAGCCGCCGAACGCGTAGACGAAGTGGTTGAGTCCAACGAGCGCCACGTGGTTCAGGCCACGCGGCATTGGCGCTAGCGTCTGCCAACCGTCAAGCGAGGGGTCATACACCTGATTGAGTGGTTGGTCGACATCGCCCAGAGCGTAACCGCCCAGCACGTACATGCGACCGTCCAGTTCGGTTACCCCGAGTTCGCTGCGCGCGGTCGGCATTGCGGCACGGGTTGACCACACGCCGACGTCCTCGGTGGCGGACTGGGCGCCCACCAGCGAGAACCAGGGGAGCATCGCCACGGGCGTCGCCATCGCCGCGACCGCAAGCAAGCGCCGCCGATTTAGCCGACCGCCCATGCTCGAAATTGTAGTCCCCGATCATTTGCGCTACTGCGCTTATTGGCGCGGCGCGAATTGGGCGTGGTCCGCCTCGGTCGCGAACCGGCGCCGATGTCGGCGGATTGCGATGAGCTCATCGAGCGTGCAGAGGCCTCAGTGCTTCGACCACGCGGTTTAGAGGACGTCTACGGTGTGCTCGTCCTCCGGGTTGATAAGAGCGCCCTCTGGATCGAGAATGTCGCCGTCCCACCCGAATTTCAGCACCGCGGTTTGGGACGGCGATTGCTGCATTTTGCGCAGCAACAGGCGCGCGAGATCGGTATGCTGGAAGTCCGTTTGTACCAACGAACTGATGACCGAGAACCTGGTGCTCTAGAAGTACGTGGAACTAGACCGGCGTCTCGATGACGGGTTCCGGCGAGTGTTCATGCGCAAACGGCTGGAGTCACTCTAAAGAAACGCCCGCTGCATACGTGGCGGCCCGCGAACCGTGGTTACCGGGTGTCTCCGTCGTTGTGAAGCTGACAGCGTGGCCGCATACCAACGACAGTGGTTACGCTGTGGGCGTGTTCACGACTGCTTTTCGCGACGTAGAGGCCCGATGAGGAAAGACGTACGTCAGGCTCTCTCAATTGATACCACCTCACCGATCGAAGATCGCACCATCGACATCACCACCATCGGCCGGCGGTCCGGCCAGCCGCGACGGATCGAGATTGTCTTTTATCGCGTGGGCGACGACATCTACCTGAGTGGAATCCCTGGACCCAAAACACGCGACTGGTTGGCCAATCTGGCGGCCCATCCGGACTTTACGTTCCACTTGAAGCAGGCAGTCGTCGCCGACCTGC
>JAFAWJ010001007.1 GCA_019242065.1 Chloroflexota bacterium | reverse complement strand
TGCTCAAACGCCTGCACCCGTGTCTTGTTGGCCGCCAGATAGGCTGGCACGCTGTGATAGACCACGCGGTCACTGGTCGCGGGGCGCAGCGCGCGTCTCACCGCGCCCAGCGAGGACCGCGGTGGATCAGCCGCGATTGCGCGCGGGATGATGTACCGCGGCGAAACCAGGGGTGCCAGCAGCTCGTCCATTGATTCGGCGAACAGCGCGCTTTCTTCGCGGGTGGCGCCAGTCAGATAACAGCGATAGAAGCCGTCGTCCTGCAAGACGACGTGCACGTCGCCTTGGGACTCGATGCCACCGGTCGCTCGCAGCGCTGCGGCTACGGCACTGGCCAGATCTTCCAGTGTGTCGGAGGGTTGCAACTCTGTCAGGGTGGTCCGCAACGAACGACCGGCCACGGCGACGCCAAGTGCGGCGCCGCACACCAATCCGACCAGGGTGAGCGAGACGGCGGCAGCGGACAGCGACGCGCCGACCACCAATCCGAGGAGTCCACCGGCGAGGGTGAGACCAGCCAGCGTCATCAGCTGACGGCGCACCGGATTGCTGGATGAAGCACCAGCCGGTGCGTGGCGCCACGGGTCGAGCGCCGGGACTCCAATAGACTGGCCGAAGTGCATCCGCACGGTCTGGATCTGTACGTTGGCATACGGCTGACCCACTGCCCAGCGGGTGTATGCGCCGTCGCGATCCTGGACCCGGTCGGTCATGGTCGAGTTCAGCTCATGGAACGTGTCTGCGTCCGGTGGACCGAACGGCGAGAGGGCGTGGTGGACGTGGGACACTCCGGATTCGATCTCGCCCTCGATGGTGGGCGCAAAGTAGTGGTCGTGCTTGCGGACAAAACGCACGTAATCGTTGGCGCCTTTGGGGTGCTCGGGCGCGACGCACACGACGTCCCAGTTGTCGGCGACCTTGCGCGGGAGTTGGGGGTCCAGCCGCAGCGAGCGGCCGCGCATCTGGTGGACGGCCACCGACGTGCCGGCGGCGGTCAGGTCTATCAGGACGTTGACGCGCTGGGCGTCCCAGCCTTCGCCGAGGAGGGCGCGGGTGCCGACCAGGCACTGGACCACGCCGTCTTCGAAGGCGCGGGTAAGCAGTGGGACGTACATGCGCGGGCGCCACAGCGGATGCACGGGGGAGAGGGTGAGCGGGTCACCCCAGGTGACGGCTGGAGGTCCGTCGACGGCCGAGTCCGCGGAAGAAGGCGTCGGCGAAAACGGAGATGCCAACCACTGCTCGAGTGGAGTGCGAAAAAGGGGCTCCTGGCCAGCGATCCACTCGCACAGCTTCGGCGCCGTGGCCCGCGAGCAGGCGACCGTGCGCCCGGTCACCAGCACCGGATTCAAGTCGGCGCACGCCGGGTCGCTGGTCAGCGTGCTCAAAACGAGCATCGCCGAGCCGGCCTGCGGATCCAGCACACCGCGCAGCGAGCTCGTCATCTCGGAGCTGGCGTGCTCGAAGTCACACAACACGAGCGCGCGCAGGACCGCGCCCAGGACGTTGCGCTCGATGCGCAAAATCTCAGTTGTCGCGACGGCCTTGCTGCCGGAGAGCGCCAGCACGCGATCCACCGGCGTCGCCGACGAACGGACTCCACGCACGGTCAGCGTGTAGCCAAGTGACGGGAGGCCCGCATGGACCTCGTCCCAGGCGTGCTGGCGGTCGCGAGGATCGGCACTCATTCGCAGGAAACCGATGCTGTAATCCTCGACGAGCGCCACCCAGTCTTCGGCGGCCAGTGGCTGCTGGAAGCGCTCCGTGAGGCGCACGCCTTCGGGCAGGTCGAGGCCGTACGCGTGGAAGAAGCGGATGGCGGCCTGCGCGAGCGCCGGTCGATCGCGCTCGAATGTGCTCCAGCCGAGCGTGGCTCCTGACTGCGTGCGCCGCTCCACGACGCGCCGCTGGAGCCATTCGACCAGCGAACACGTGGCGAAATCGGGGTCCAGCAACCGCGAGATGAATGACTGAAAGCGTTCCTCCTGAGTGGCGACGTACTCCGCCTCGTTGTCGAGCGGCTGGACAAAGTACGCCAGCTCCTGATAGGGCGCGAGATCGCCCTCTTTGACAACCGCGGGAGTCGGAACCGTGAAATTCGCCTGGCCGAAAATGGAGCTATACAGCGCGGACTCGCGGGCGGTGAGCTGATCCGGTGGCGTGGCTGTCAAGCCGATGACAAACGTTTCCGGCCCGAGATCGTCGATGACCGCGCGCACCAGGTGGCCCCACAATTCCAGGAGGTGGTGGCACTCATCCAGAACCAGCGTCAGCGGACCTCCCGCACGCGCGCGTTCGACGATAGCGCGACCATTATGATGCAGCAAACTGAGCAGGTCTTCGGTTGAGCCGCCGTCGGTCAGGAGTGCGCGGGCACGATCACAATAGTGGGCAAGCTCCACGTGGAACTGGGCGGTATTGACCTGGCGGAGGTGGTCAATGCGGGCATCGGCGGCGTCGGCTGGCAGACCTTCACGAGTTTCCAGGTCGCGTCGCCAGAGGTCCAGGGCGTGCTCTTCGAGCTCGCTCCGGTCGGGGTCGAGCGAGCACAGGCTCTGGTAGGTGAGGACGGTGAACGGCGTGGAGAGAGTTGGGTCGGTGGAAATGGGCACGTTGGATGGAGAGAACATCGCCCATTGCGACAGCCACTGGGATTGGACGGCGGTGTTCGGACACAGACACAGCGTGCGCTGGCCGAGGCGGCGCGCGGCCTCGAGGCCCAGGACCGTCTTGCCGGCGCCGGGCGGCAGGACCAGGTAGGCGCGTTTGCGGCCGCCGGAGCTTTGCTGGTCGAAGGCGTCGAGGGCGAGGCTTTGATAGCGGCGGAATGGCCGGGTGAAGGCCATGGCGGCCAGCGACGTCTGGAGTTCTGCCGCGGACGAGATGGATGGTGGCTGCTCACAGGCCAAGGGCGCGGGCCTCCAGGCGGACGCCTTCCGCGAACGTGCGCGGCTGGAAGCCGAAGTCGTGAGTAGCGTCGGCGTAGTCGAAGGCTTTGTCTTCAGTCAAGCGGCGGACCTGTTCGGCCGTCACCACGTGCGTCAGGCGCGCGGCGAGGACGGCGGCAGCTACAGGCACGCGGACCAGTCCCACCCGACGCCCCACGCTTCGGGCGGCGGTGCGCACCAGATCGGCGAATCGGAGCGGACGGGCGCCGGCCAGGTTGTAGGTACGTCCAATTGCGCGCGGACTGTCCAGCGCGGACACGATCGCAACCGCGAGATCCTCAACATAGATTGGCTGCCACAACGCGTTACCGCACACAGGAAAGAACGGGCAGCGTACGAGGAATCGCAGAAGTCGGCTGATATTGCGATCGCGGGCGGTGCCGTAGATCATCGTGGGTCGCACGATCGTCCAGTCCAATGCCGAATCCTGCACGGCCGCCTCGGCCTCCACGCGCGGCGCGCGACTGGCCGCGGGCAGACTGGTGAAGATGGCGGTGCTGCTCACGAAGAGTCCGCGCCTGACACCGGAGCTCTGGAGCTGGCGAACGAGACCCGGAATATGGCCGAAACCCATGGAGGCGCAATACACGACGGTCTCCACATCTGCCAGCGGCAACTGGTCGTCTTCGAGGGTCCCGAGCCTCAGGTCGAGTCCGCTCGGCAAGGCGGAGATGTTGCTTGTCGGACGGACCAGCACCGACAGCGGTCGCTCTTGCAATTGTGCGGCCACACAGCTGCCCAGAAATCCGGTGCCACCAATGAGAAGGATCCGCTTGCTCAGGGGTGTGCGACCACCTCGCGCAACAGGTCCAGGTAGCGGGTGGCGAGCTGGTCGCGATCGTAGTATCGCTGGGCAAATGCGCGACCGCGGCTCGCGAGCTGACCGGCCAGAACTGGATCGTGTCGCAGATAGTCCACCGCGGTCGCGAGTTGATCGCCGCGCTCCGGCTCGACCAGCAAGGCTCCACCGGAGCGGGCCAGGATGTCTCGGGCTTCGCCGCGCACCGCGCCGATGACCGGACGACCGGCGGCCAATACCTCGAACAACTTGGAGGGGACGAAGGTTTCGAACAGGGGCACGTCGCGGAGTGGCACCAGACACGCGTCGGCGGCAGCATAGAGACCGGGCACCGCGGCCTTCGGAACGCTGGAGTGCATGACGACATTCGAGAGCTGACGCCGATCGCGTTCGGCCACCAGGCGCGTGCGATCGGCTCCGTCGCCGACGAGCAGATAGGTGACCTCCGGCTGGAGTGCCGCGGCATCCAGCACCACGTTCAGTCCGTGCGACAGGCCGTGGGACCCGACGTAGGCCACCACGAACTGACCGTTGAGACCCAGGCTCTGGCGCGTCGGAGCAGTCTCTTGTGGAGCGAAGAAACGTGTGTCGGCGCCATTGGGAATTACCGCGAGTTTGGCGCGCGGCACACCCCGGTTGACAAGACGGTCTGCAAAGGCTTCGGTGACGACCACGACGCGGGCCGCCTGGTCGTACAGGAACGCAGCCAGCTGGTGGAGCCACGTCACGGTCCGGCTATCCGGGCGCATCAGGCCGAGGTCGACAATCGCCTCGGGCCACAGGTCGCGGACCTCCAGGACAAACGGCACGCGTTTGACGCGGGCGATGAGCCAGGCCGAGACCGCGGAAAACAACGTCGGCGAGGAGGCGATCACCACGTCGGTCGTGTTGATTCTGGGCAGGCCAAACAGGAGCGCGGTCAGCATGAAGGACAGGTGGTCGAGCCCGCGGCGACCGACGCCGCGATTCGGGACGGCGTACAGCCAGCAGCGGAGAACGCGGATGCCGTCCAGGAACTCGGTGGCCCA
>JAFAWJ010001000.1 GCA_019242065.1 Chloroflexota bacterium | reverse complement strand
CCTTCGTCTCGTTGTCGGCGCATTCCGAAATCGACGAGGCGTACGACCGCCCGCGTCGGAGCAGAGCACTTCGCATGACGGGACTCCTGCACTCGTACTCAGCCAGGATCCTCAGTTTGTACTGGGCGGAAAACATCCGTCGCTTCGCACGCTCGGGCGCTTCGGGGTCTGCTGGTTCGTCCACCGGCACAGCATGCCGGTCGGAAACCACGGTTGTCATCAGCATGGGATGTGGCGATCTTCCTCACGCCTCCTCCTCGCTAATTTCAGCCTTCAACCTGTCTCACCAAGGATAGACACGGAGGCACCTGTCTCACCAGGGATAGACTCGGAGGGATCCAGGTGTCGGGAGTACGTGCGAGAGGGGCGGACAGTGGCTCGAAGAGGTTGTCGCGGAGGCAGTCACCGAGTCTGGCCGCGGGGTCGACCGTCACCGTGGCAATCCGCTTGGCAAAAGGCATCCAGAGAGGATGGCGGCGCGTACTGATGCCTGAGTGATGTTGCCTGATCAACCTACGGAATATGAGCAGCTCGTCGCGCTGGCGAGTCGCATCGACCAGCTGCTGCGAGAGCTGGAAGCCTGGCTGCACCTACGCGAGCGCGTCGCTGCGACCGGCGGCTCTCATGCGCTGGAACAGGACTGGCGGCGGCGGCGAGTGGCCGTGGTGAGGCAGACGCGAGCGCTCATGGCGGCGCTGCTGCGCGATGTTCAACTCTAGCGGCTGGAGGCCACCCCGATCTTCTGGACGTAAGACAAGCCGAACCGTTTGGGGAGGTGGCATCCGACCCACGTGGTGGCGGGTGTATAGTGCGCGCCAACAGGTGAGTGCCGTATGGCACGTAGTCGTTCGCGTTCCCAGGTCGGCGGCGAGCCAGAAGTCGAGCCGCGTCAGGATAATCTCCCCGCGCCACTCACCAGCTTCGTGGGCCGCGAGGCTGAGCTTGCTGAGACGAGCCGACTGCTCGAATCGTCTCGCTTGCTGACGCTGGTCGGTGCAGGCGGCATCGGCAAGACGCGCCTGGCGCTCCATCTCGCAAGGCAGGTGGCTGACAATTACGCAGAGGGTGTATGGCTTGTCCAGCTGGCGCCGCTCACTGATCCGGCGCACGTGGCCTGGACGGTGGCTGCCGCGCTCGGAGTCAGCGAACAGCCTGGCCGCCCCATCGAGCTCAGTCTTCGCGAACAGCTCGCAGGCTGCCGGGCGCTGCTTATCCTGGATAACTGCGAGCACCTGGTTGAAGCGTGCGCCGAGCTCAGCGGAATGCTGCTCCAGGCCTGTACGTCACTCGCCATCCTGGCGGCGAGCAGGCAAGCTCTGGGGGTCGAAGGCGAGGCGGTGTTTTCTGTACCAGGCCTGAGCTTGCCGGAGTCACCAGCGGAGCTCGACCGCATGGACGTGCGGCACTTCGCGGCCGTGAGCCTGTTTATCGACCGCGCGCAGGCAGTCGCACCCGACTTCTCTCAGAATCACCCTAACCTCGCGATCGTCGGGGAAATCTGTCGCCGACTCGACGGCATGCCGCTCGCCATCGAGCTAGCAGCCACCCGCCTGAAGCTACTCGGTGCCGAGGAAGTCGCGGCGCGCCTTGACAACCGTTTGCAGCTGTTGATCGGGGGTAGTCGAACCGCGCCCGGCCGCCACCAGACACTGCGGGCGACGCTCGACTGGAGTTACCAGCTGTTGCGTGAACAAGAACGCACGCTGTTCCGCCGCCTGGCCGTCTTCAAAGGCGGGTGGACGCTCGCGGCGGCGGAGGACGCAGCCAGCGGCGCCGACATGCCTGCGTCCCAAATTTTTGGTTTGCTGGAGCAGCTGCTCGACAAGTCACTTCTCGTCATCGAAAATCGGACCCCGCGGCAGGTCCGCTTTCGGTTTCTAGAGACCATACGCCAGTACGCCGCGGAACGGCTCGACGAGTCTGGCGAACTGGACAGTCTGCGTCGAAAACACCTGGCCTGGTGCCTCACACTCGCCCATGACGTGCAGCCGCCTGGCATGCACCATCCATGGCACGCGCACGACTCCTTGCAAGAGCAAGACAATCTTCGAGCGGGGTTGCTGTGGGCAATCCAGGTAGGCGACGCTGAAGCTGGGCTCCGGGTGGCGGTCGTGCTGGCGCACCTCTGGTATCTGCAGGGTCACTACTCGGAGGGGCGTGCGCGCCTGGCGGAGCTTCTTGCTCTGCAGGCGGATTCGATCGCGCCGGAGGTTCGCGCAAGCGCGCTGACTTGGGCGGGCTATCTTGCGTATTGCCAGGGCGATTTGAAGGTCGCGCAGGACCTGCTCGCCGACAGTCTGACGATCTGGCAGATGCTCGAGAACGAAGAGCGAGCGGCAGTCAGTCTGCATCTGCTCGCGAGCGTCATTCGATTTCGGGGAGATCTCCGATCCGCTCGACCGTTGTTCGAGCAGGCCAGCGTGATCAATCAGAGGTTGGGTCACCGCATGCGCGAGGCGATGAATCTTGCCCTTGTGGCGCAGGTCCTGTTCGAGCAGGGCGACTTCGCGCGAGCGGAGGCGCTCAACAGCCAGAGCCATGCATCTTTACAAGCGGCTGGTCCGGGTTGGGGGACAGTCCTGACAGTGTGCATGTTGGGGCGGCTCGCCGCGGTGCGCGGCGACCACCTGGAGGCACGCCGACAGCTGGAGGCGAGCGTCGGACTTGGGCGGCGGCTCGGCATCAGCCGTGGCGTGGTCTGGTCGCTGTATTTCTTGGCGCAATATGCGTTGTCACATGGTGACGCCCAGCACGCGCGCGAGACATTTGCTGAGAGCCTTCGCCTGGCGCACCAGACAGGCGATGTGCTGGCAACCGTGCATTGCCTGGAAGGCTTCGCCGGAGCTCTGGCGGTCAAGCAGCCGGGGCGCACGCTCCGTCTCGCTGAAGCCGCCGCCGCGCTCCGCGAGACTGTCGGGTGCGCGCCTTTTCCAATGGACCAACAGCGCCTCCGGCGCTGGCTGACAGTTGCCGAGCGCCGCGTCGGAGCCGAGGCAGCGGCGCACGCGCGAGCAGAAGCGCGCACGATGAGCACGGAACAGGCCGTCGTCTACGCGCTCGCCGCAGACGATGCACGTGGAGCTCGTACGGAGTCCAACAGCTTCTCTGAACGATCGTTTGCTGGACTCACCCCGCGCGAGCTGGAGGTACTGCGTCTGGTAGCGCTCGCACAGACGAATCGCGAGATTGCAATAGCGTTGGTGCTGAGTGAAAAGACGGTCGAGCGTCATTTGAGCCACATCTTCACCAAGCTCGACGTTTCATCGCGCATCGCGGCTGCGCGCCTCGCGGTCCAGGCTGGCATCGCCTGACGCTCCGACTGCGGCAGACCTGCGAATTTTGCAGGAGGGCGACTTTGCCGCCGACGACGCTGCCGGTACGTGAGGGATTTCCCCCACACCCGTCGTCATAGCGCGCAGCGGAAATGCGGGGTCTCGTCGATGGGGGCCCGGACCCACCACATTAGGCTGGCGACTGTGAACTGGGTCAAGACCGCGCCCGTTCCCGACGAGGAGCTTGTGCGACGGCTCGCCGGCGGGCTGGGCGAGCCGTTGGAAAGCCTGCATGCCCGCTACGGGTCCTTCCTGACAACCGTTGCGACGCGAGCTGTGGATCGCCCGGCAGCCGAGGAGATTGTCCAGGATGTGTTCCTCACTGTTTGGCAGCACGCCGACCGCTTCGATACGCGACGGGGCAGCTTCCGAAACTGGGTGCTTCAGATTACCCGGCGTCGAATTCTCAATGAGCTGCGCCGTCGGCGGTCGCGTTTGATCCCCGAGATGGACCCCGACGGACGGCTGCTCGAGACACTGACGGACGCGACACCTGAACTCGCAGATCGGGTGGTTGTCGACGAGCGACGTTCTGCCGTGCGTGTTGCCCTCCACATTCTCTCGCAATCGGAGAGACAAGCGATCACACTTGCGTTTTTCAATGAGCTGACGCACGAGGAAGTCGCCTGCGCCACGAGCGTGCCACTGGGCACGACCAAAACGCGCATCCGGCGGGGCTTGATGAAGCTGAGGGTGGAGCTGAGTCGCCGCTGAGGCTGGCGATCAGTTCCGGCAGATTATGGGAGCCGGGTCATAGATGTCACCTCTTGGTCGACGGTCATTTCGACGTGAGCTGGCTATCGATTACCGCCGGCGCGCCCGCCTTCTGAACGAATACCACTTCGCGGATACCCAGGGTTGATAACAGTTGCTCAGAGACGACGAGCAGCGGACCTGGTGCCGGTGCCGTACCAGGCGCCGGCTGCGGATAGGCTGTCCCCGCGGCCGTGTGGAACGTGACGTTCCCCTCTACCTTCTGCAACACCTGATGAACGTGTCCGTTCAGGACCGTCACCGAACCGAAGCGGCGCAGCTCCGTCAATGCCTGCTCCGCATCCGTGGTCCCCCAGCCCCAGGTGGGATACAGCGCCCACAGTGGCACATGCGCATAGACGACGATCGGCACGCTCGCGCTCAGCGGAGCAAGATCCGCCTTGAGCCAGTCCAACTGGTCTTGACCCAGCACTCCAAATCCCCCGGCTTTCAGATTCCAAACGTTGATGAGACCGACAAAGTGCACGCCATTGTAGTCAAAGCTCCGCCATCCATTACCCGTGGTGCCTGTACCGAAGCGACTCAAGTACGCCTGGCCGTTATCCACAAACGTGTCGTGCTCGCCTGGTACGTAGTACGCCTGGTCGATCTTGGCGGCCTTGATGATCTGGTCGACCGTGTCATACTGCGCCGGGGCCGACAAATGGCTCACGTCGCCGGTGTGGAGAACGAACGCCGGTCGGGTCTTCAGGCCGCCGATATCGTTGATGGCCTTTTGAAATGTGCCTGTTACATCCATGTTGGGAACCGCATTGAAACCGATGTGGCTGTCGCTCACCTGGACGAAGGTGAAGTCTCCTGTCCCTTGACTATTGGCCTGCGGCAAGGTACATGACGTCAGCACGCCGCCGGCCAGTGTCCAGACGACGCCAGTGCCCGCCCACGCCATGCACTTGAGAAAGCCGCGCCGGTTCACCCCGTCGGCATGCTGCGCCACTTCAGGCGCACTGTCCAGTGGGTTCGCGATGTGATAGCGATCATAGTTGCGGCTCATGGTGAATTCCTTACTGGACCGTCACACGGCCGGTCATAAAGGGATGAATGGAGCAAAAGTAGGTGTAGGTGCCAGGCTGCGTGAAGGTGAACGAGAAGGTCTCGCCGGCCTCCAGGGCCTTGGAGCCAAACGAGTTGTCCGAGGCCGTGACGGTATGCTCGACATCGTCATTGTTTGTCCAGGTAACAACAGTATTCGCCGTGACGGTAATGTCCGCGGGAGTGAAATTGAAGTTTTCGATTGTGAGTTGCGGACCGCCCGGCGCATTCGGGTCGGCGGTGACTAACGGCTTTGCTGGCGCAAGAGTGGACACGGCCGAAGGTGGGACGGGGGTTGGCATGCCCGTCGACGCGATAACCGAATTACTGGGCGCGCACGCCGCGATGAGCGGCAGCAAACCAAACAGTGCGCTTCCGACGACAAGAGTGCGCCAATGGGGGCGTCGGCGCAGGCGGCTCATCAGGTCCATGAACGGAATGTCCTTTGCAGATGATGCTCGTGGCGAAGTCCACGTCGGTTCCGGTTCCACTCGTACATACACCAGAATGGCGACGCCGGATGGCTAAGGTTGTCAGCGAATCAGCGGTTGACACGGTGGCCACCAACAGCCCGATGGTCACGGATGGAGACGAGGCCCGCCACCTGGGAGCTACGCCACCACTTCCCCAGCAGATCTCCGGTAGCCAAGTCACTGCGCGTCATGGCTGTGGCACGATCCACTTGCCGAGCGCAAAAATGGCCGTGTGCGTGGCCGCGGGAGTCAGCGGCCGGGTTGAGCTGGCGCAGGCAGTGCGCGACAGGAACGCCCGCAGTACCATGCGCCGTAGACCAGGTTCGACTCATCAAGCGGCGCGGTTGTTCGTCGAGGGCAGTCTGGTGCCGCGCTCATAGCGGACTGCCTCGAGCTTCGAACGCAGGATTGCCAGCCGGATGATGGCGCGAAACGGAAGATAGGTTGACGGTGGTCGCCCCCACGTATACGGCTGGTCGTACACAGTTTGCTGCTGACGGTGATTCACGCCGGCGGGTTCGGGTTTCATCGGGTGCTCCTTCTGAGAAATGCGGCCACGAGTGCCGCACGACTGCGCATGCATGGGTCCGTGCGTGCGCAGCACACGCCGGGCACAAGCCAGTAGCGAACACGCTGGCGCGCCTTACCGGAAATGATTCTGGGAGACATCATCGCCAGTTGCGCCTTCGCACCTTGAGTACACCGAATGCGCTAATCCGGATGTGTCGCGCGAACCAAGCCCAACCAGGTGACCCGACGAGGGTAGTCAACGCTACATTCACCAACAGCCTGCGAAAGTGGGCAACTCGACACGTGCACCAGATCTGAAGGGTGTGGCGGCAGGACTCGCTTGCTAATGCACCCTCCGCCTGGAACCGGATGGGTGTATGCCAGATCCAATCCCCACGTCGACGGCGCGGTTTATTGAGTCTCCGATGCCAGGACTCCGGCCGCTGACAACTATCACTCTGGTGATTCCGACGCTCCTGTTCACGATGAGCACTCCGCCGCCGGCGGCCGCTACTCCGTCTGACGTCTATGGCGTCGGGTTCGGTGCAGACGAGCTGCAGCCGCAAACGCCGCTTGCGCTCCAGCTTGCGAGTGCGGCCAACATTGACTGGATTCGATTGGGCCTGTACTGGCAGGACGTGGAGCCGAATCCTGGACAATTCGACTTCCAGGCCGACGATGCGCTCATTGCCAGTACGCGTGCAAATCATCTGAATGTTCTGGCCATTCTGGCGTACTCGACCGATTGGAGTACAAGCGCG
>JAFAWJ010000927.1 GCA_019242065.1 Chloroflexota bacterium | reverse complement strand
TCAAGCCCGCGAGGCGGCGCGCATGATCCTGCACGACAACGCCGTCCGCCTGTACGCCCTCAGTTCGTGATCAGGGTGCGCAGCACGTCGGGGTCGCTAGTCGGCGCCTGACACACGTAGTGCTCGCACACGTACGCTGCCGCCTGTCCGTCGCGCGCCTCGCGTCCTTCCAGCAACGCGATCGGTGCGCCGCCGCCGGCGATTACCTTATTCGGGACGAACGGCTCGAAGACCGCGCGCCGCAGCGCACGCGTCTCCTCCGCCGCCGGAGCACCCACGATCGCCACCTCCCGCGGCGAGTCCAGGTAAAAGTCGAGGGCATTCAGCGCCCGAGCGAAGCCCAACGGATAACGAGCCATGGCATCCCGCAGGACGAGCAGCACGCTCTCCGCCGCCTGCCGAAAATCCGAGCGATCGGTCAGCAGCGCCAGCCGTAGCAGCACATCCGCCGCGACCGAGTTGCCGGACGGCGTGGCGTTGTCGAAGATGTCCTTCGGGCGGGTGATCAGCTTCTCATGGCGAATCGAGGTGTCGAAGAAGCCGCCGTTGTCGCGATCGGGGAACTCCTGCAGGATGATCTCCGCCAGCTCGAGTGACGCCGAGAGCCAGCGCGGCTCGAACGTCGCCTCGTACAGCGCCAGGAGCCCGTCGGCCACGTTGGCGTAATCCTCGAGGTACGCGTTGAGTCGCGCCGTATGACCCGGCTTCCAGGTCCGGTGCAAGTGACCATCCGTCTCGCGCATGTCGCGCAGCAGGAACTCCGCGTTGCGCTCGGCCGCTCGCAGGAAATCCTCGCGCTCAAGTACCGCGCCGGCCTCCGCCAGCGCGCGCAGCAGCATCCCGTTCCATGCCGCCAGGACCTTTTCGTCGCGCGCCGGACGAACGCGTCGGGAGCGCGCCTCGAACAGGATCTGCCGGCCGCGTTCGACGGCCTCGAGGACCGCCGCCTCGGGAACGCCCAGTCGTTCCGCGACCTGCAGCGGCGTGTGCTGCATGCGCAGAATGCTGGCACGCTGCTCGAAGTTGCCCGGCAGGCTGACGTCGTAAAACGCGTTGAACAGTCGGGCGTCTTCGGCGCCCAGTAGCGCCTCCACTTCGGTCGGCGTCCACAGATAGAACTTGCCTTCCTCGCCTTCCGAGTCGGCGTCCTCGGTGGAATACAACCCGCCGGCCGGGTCGGCCATGTCGCGCAGGACGTACTCCAGGATCTCCTCCACGACGTCCTGGAAGAACGCGTTGCCAGTGGCCTGGTAGGCCATCAGATACGCGCGCGCCAGTTGCGCGTTGTCGTAGAGCATCTTCTCGAAGTGCGGCACCAGCCACTCGTTGTCGGTGCTGTAACGTGCGAACCCGCCGCCGAGGTGGTCGTAGATCCCGCCGCGGGCCATGTGCTCGAGCGTGTGGATGACCACGTGCAGCGCCTCCGGATCCTGCGTCCGCTTCCAGTGGCGCAGCAGGAACTCGAGGGCCATCGGCTGCGGGAACTTGGGTGCGCCGCCGAGCCCACCGTCGGCGCGATCGTGCTGCTTTTTCAGTCCGGCAGCCGCCGCGTCCAGGATGGACACATCCAGATCGCTTTGCGTCGCCGCCGCCGGCAGGGTTTGCTGCAGCGATTCGCGCAACCGCGTGCCACTCTGCAGCACCTCTGTCCGCCGCGTCTGCCACGCGTCCGCGATCGCCGCCAACACGCGCGGAAAGCCGGGCATCTGGCCTCGGTCGGCCGGCGGGTAGTACGTTCCGCCATAGAACGGCGTGCCGTCGGGGGTGAGAAACACGGTCATGGGCCAACCGCCGCTGCCGGTCATCGCCTGCACGGCCTGCATGTAGATGCCGTCGAGGTCGGGCCGCTCCTCGCGGTCGACCTTGATGCTGACGAACGAGGCGTTCATCTGCTCGGCGATGCGCGGATTTTCGAACGATTCGCGCTCCATGACGTGGCACCAGTGGCAAGCGGAGTAGCCGATCGACAGCAGAATGGGCTTGTCCTCAACCCTGGCCCGCTCCAGGGCTTCCGGACCCCACGGGTACCAGTCGACCGGATTGTGTGCGTGTTGGAGGAGGTAGGGGCTCGTCTCGTTGGCCAGCCGGTTCACTCCTTAGAGGGTAACCGCTTCCAGAGATGCTTCCGTCGCTGACCCGCAGACGGTACAACACTTGCTCAACAACGCATGACCGAGGAGACCATCGTCGCCGACGCGTTGATCGAGTCGTTGCGCACTCTGCACCAGGACGATCCGGCACCCGTCTACATTCAGATCGAACGCCGCATCCGCATGGGCGTCGCCGACGGCACGCTGCAACCCGGCGATCACCTGCCGTCGGTTCGCGATCTCGCGCGCAAACTTGGCCTGTCGCCCAACACCGTCGGCCGCGCCTACGCCGACCTCTCGCGCGAAGGCACCATCACCGCGCGTGCCGGCGGCGGCTCGGAGATCGCCACACGCGAACGACTCGATCAGCCGGCATTGCAGCGCACGCGCATGGAGCGTTTACGTATGCTCGCGCGCCAGACGGCGGTCAGAGGTCTGGCCCTCGGCCTCGAGCCGGACGAAATCGCCGAGGCGGTGCGCACCGAGTTGGCCTCACACGGTCGGCCCGTGTCGGGCGCGCGCTTGCCCGAAACCCTGGGTGAGCACGAGGCGCCGCTGCTGTCGGCGCGCAACCGCCTGCGCGGCCGCGTCGCCAACGTGCGCGCTGGCGAGCTGCTGGCCGAGGTCACCATCGACGTGCGCGACGGCCAGCAGCTGATCGCCGCCGTGACGCGCGCGTCGGTAGAGCGCCTCGGACTCTCCACCGGTGGACCCGTCTCGGTGTACGTAAAAGCTACTGAACTCACACTGGGTCCGTAGTCAGCCAACTCGCCGCGCCCCGCGCGGTGATCCGCTATAACCGTCTCGTGCCGTCCCGCCCCGATATCCGTAACGTCGCGGTCATCGCCCATGTCGACCATGGCAAGACCAGCCTGGTCAACTCGATGCTCGCCGAGGCGGGACTCGTCCACGTCAAGTTCGGCGAAAGCGGCTTCACCCTCGACAGCATGACCGGCAACCCGCTCGAGCGTGAAAAAGGCGTGACGATCCTCTCCAAGATCATCGGCATCCCCTATCTTGATCGCCGCACCGGCGCCGAGATCCGCCTGAATATCATCGATACGCCCGGCCACGCCGACTTCGGCGGCGAGGTCGAGCGCGTCCTGGGCATGGCCGACGGTGCGCTGCTGATCGTCGACGCCGCCGAAGGCCCCATGCCCCAGACGCGCTTCGTATTGCAGAAGGCCTTCGAGCTCGGCCTGCGTCCCATC
>JAFAWJ010000821.1 GCA_019242065.1 Chloroflexota bacterium | reverse complement strand
TAGGTGTCGCTGGACTACATATACGCACAGCTGGCTAGCACCGACAGCCCGCGAATCGTCGCGATCAGCTGCTTCACCGCTCAGCGAATTCTGCTGGCGTGCTGGCCCGCGCGGACATGTGCGGTCGACTGGGCGAGATGCCACGCTGGCGCAGGAATTGCTATGCGGGGCGCAATGCCGCACCAAGCTCAGGCGGTCCTGAACACGCTGGCGCGCTGGCCGGCCTGGCAAAATCTGCGCGCCTGGCGCAGCGGGCAACCTTTTGACCAGCTCGCCCTGGACGGCACCGCAATCAGCGGCTACACGCGGACGCTCGGGGCACGTACCGATTCAGCCGACACGGTGGTCAATGGAATCTGTCCATACTGCGCCGTAGGATGCAGCCAGCTGATCCACGTTAAACGCGGGAAGATCATCAACATCGAGGGGAATCCCCACTCGCCCGTCAACGGCGGCACGCTGTGCCCCAAAGGGGCCGCCACGTTCAGTCTGATGGTCAATCCGGCCCGCGTGACGACGGTCCGCTACAGGTCTCCGTACTCGGAGCACTGGGAGGACCGGCCCCTGGACTGGGCCATGGATCGCGTCGCACACCTGGTCAAGGAAACTCGCGACCGCGGGTATCAAACCGAAGATCCTGCGACTGGCCGTATCGCGAGTCGATGCATGAACATCGCCAGCCTGGGCGGCGCCACGCTTGATAACGAAGAGAATTACCTGATCAAGAAGTTGTTTGGCGGTGGTCTGGGCATGGTGTGGATCGAAAACCAGGCCCGCATATGACACAGCTCTTCGGTGCCCGGTCTGGGCACGGCATTTGGTCGCGGTGCAGCGACGACCGCCGAATGGGACCTGGCCAACTCGCAGTGCATCCTGATAATGGGCGTCAACATGGCGGAGAACCATCCGGTGGCCTACCGCTTCGTCACACAGGCCAAGCAGCGCGGCGCAACCGTGATCCACGTGGATCCGCGCTTCACGCGGACCTCGGCGACATCCGATATCCACGCTGCGATCCGACCCGGAACCGATCTCGCGTTTCTGGGCGGACTTATCAACGCTGTCCTGAACAGCCAACGCTGGAACAGCGAACCCTTCTTCCACGAGTACGTGGCTACCTATACCAACGCCGCCACGCTCGTGAGCGACCGATTCCAGGATACGGAGGACCTCGACGGCCTGTTCTCCGGATTTCTCGACGACGAGCGCGAATACGATTTTTCGACCTGGCAATACCACAGCGAAACCTCACACGCACCAGTCCATGGCAAGGCGCTGACGACGGAGGCGTACAGCGAGCACGTCGGGCGCCTGGACCGTGTTCCGCCGGATCGGGACCTGAGCATGCAGGATCCACGGTGCGTCCTGCAGATCCTGAAGCGGCATTTCGCTCGGTACACGCCCGAAATGGTGGAGCGAATCTGCGGAGTCTCGGCCGAGAAGTTCTCGCATATCGCCGAATTGCTGCTCACCAACTCCGGACGAGAGCGGACCTGCTCCATCGCGTATGCCGTAGCATGGACCCAGCACACGGTTGGAGTCCAGATCATTCGCGCGGCAGGAATTCTCCAACAGTTGCTCGGCAATATCGGCCGACCCGGAGGTGGGATCCTCGCGCTGCGCGGCCACGCGACGATCCAGGGCAGCACGGACATTCCCACGCTGTACAACCTGCTGCCCGGCTACCTGGCCCAGCCGCACACGATGAAGAACCACGACTGTCTGGCTGACTACGTCCGAGTTGAGTACAGCCCCACCGGGTGGTGGGCCAACGCGCCGAAGTACATCGTGAGCCTCCTGAAAGCCTGGTATGGCGGCGCCGCTCAGGAGACCAACGACTTTTGCTTCGACCACGTGCCGCGCATCAGCGATGACTACTCCCAGCAGCCCATGATGCAGGCGATCCATGCTGGCCAGATCGCCGGCCTGTTCCTCATGGGCCAGAACCCCGCAGTCGGTGGCCAGGACGCAGGCTTCGTCCGCCGCGGACTGGCGAATCTTGACTGGATGGTCGTCCGTGACGCGTTCGAAAACGAAACGGCAGCCTTCTGGCGTACCTCGCCGGAGGTGCACAATGGCACGCTGGACCCGCGACAGATCAAAACCGAGATCTTCTTGCTGCCGGCGGCGCTGCCGGCCGAGAAGGAAGGCACGCTGACGAATACGCACCGTCTCATCCAGTGGCATGACCGGGCGGTGGATCCACCAGCCGATGCCCGTTCTGAACCCTGGTTCATGTCCGAGCTTGGCAACCGCCTTCGCTCGCTGTACGAGGCGGAGCCGGACCACACACCGATGCGCGTCCGCCAGTTGCTCGACCTCAGCTGGGACTACCCGCGGAAGGGCCATGATCTCGACGTCGAAGCAGTCCTGCGCGAGATCAACGGCTTCCACGTCGACGACGGCTCGCACGTCCACGACTTCAACGAGCTGAAAGACGATGGCTCTACCGCGTGCGGCTGCTGGATCTACAGCGGGATTATGCCCGAGCCGGGCCGGAACCTCGCACGCAATCGCTGCGCCGATCCCCCCGAGGGCGCCGGAACGCATCTCAACTGGGGCTACGCATGGCCGGCAAATCGGCGCATGCTGTACAACCGCGCCGCGGCCGATCCAGTCGGGAAGCCGTGGTCTGAGCGCAAGCGCTACATCTGGTGGGACGCGGCGAAAGGCCAGTGGGAGGGCTACGACGTCCCCGACTTCCCGCGCACCAAGCATCCGGACTTCGAGCCGGACTGGAGTTCCGATCCGCGCGGGCTGGATGCGCACAGCGGCACCGCGCCGTTCATCATGATGGCGGACGGGCTGGGCTGGTTGTACGTCCCAGCCGGACTGCAGGATGGTCCGTTGCCAACCCACTACGAGCCAATCGAATCACCGGTTCGGAATCTTCTCTACGCCCAGCAGTCCAATCCAATTGCCAAGCTCTGGCCGAAGCGTGGCAACGAGTACCAGGCACCTGCCGACCCTGAGTTCCCGTACGTCATCACGACGTATCGGCTCACAGAGCACCACACCGGCGGGACCATGACCCGCTACCTGGCATGGCTGGCCGAAATCCAGCCGACGGCATTCGTGGAGATCAGCCAGGAATTAGCCGCGGAACGCGGCGTCGTCAACGGCGGTTGGGTTACGCTGTGGACCAAGCGCGGCGAAGTCGAAGCGCGTGCTCTTGTGACGACACGGCTCCGCCCATTGCGCCTGGAAGGACGCGTGGTTCATGTGGTCGGCATGCCCTGGCACTTCGGGTATATGGGCATCGCCCAGGGTGATGTCGCCAATACCCTGGCGGCCATGGTCGGCGATCCGAACGTGAGTATTCATGAAGCGAAGGCGTTCACGTGCAACCTTCGGTCAGGTAGGAGAAGATGAGTATCAACGGATACGAGGCGTTTCCACGGAACGAGCACCGCAGCGGCAGCGCGGAAACGGCGGCACCAGTCTACGATCGCTATCAGGTTGAGCCACCTCACGCGCCTGACGGCGAGTCCACGCTGACCGCAGGCGTCAGTATCGAAGCCGGTCGAACGTACGGCTTTTTTACGGACACGACACTGTGCATCGGCTGCAAAGCGTGCGAAGTTGCCTGCAAGCAGTGGAATCATCTGCCGGCTGATGGGCTGGAGTTCCTCGGCACCAGCTACGACAACACGCATAGTCTCGGCGCGACCACCTGGCGTCACGTCAAATTCGTGGAGCAGCCGGGCGCTCGCGACGAAAGCGACCCTCGCTGGCTCTTCCTCAGTGATATCTGCAAACATTGCGAGCACGCCGGTTGTCTGGAGGCGTGTCCGACGGGCGCCATTACCAGAACCGAGTTCGGAACAGTCCTGGTTCAGCAAGATATTTGCAACGGGTGCAAGTACTGTATTCCCTCCTGTCCGTATGGAGTGATTTCCGCCGACGAAACGGGCGGAGGGACGGCGCACAAATGTACGCTGTGCTACGACCGTTTGAAAGGTGGACTGGAGCCTGCGTGTGCCAAGTCATGCCCGACGGACTCCATCCAGTTCGGACCGATTGACGAGCTGCGCGAGCGAGCCAGCCAACGTGTGACGGCGCTCCACGAAAAGGGCTTTGCCAGCGCCAGATTGTACGGCGACCCGGACGGCCTGGGCGCCACGCACGGGGTCGGCAGCCTGCACAGCTTCTTCTTGCTCACGGACCATCCGAACGTCTATGGCCTGCCGGCCGAGCCGAGACTGCCCGCACGGCAGATCCTGCCGGGGCTGATAGGCAGCCTGGTGACCGGTGGGTTTCTGGCGGGTGTCACCGTATTGGCACTGTTGAGACGCACATGACTTTGCGCGACACGCTGAAGCAAACCGAGTTCCGTGCTTCACTGGCGCCGGAATACCTCGATGGACATGCGCCAGGCCTCCAGGCGGATGGGCGAGCGCACCAGTCGCCCGAGGGGGCTTCGTATTTCGGCATGCCGGCGATAAAGCCACCCGAGTGGAAATGGTTCGTGCCCGCGTACTTCTTTGTCGGCGGAACCGCAGGCGGTGCGTATATCGCCGCGACGCTGGCAGATATTGTCGGTCGTCGCGAGGACCGCAACTTCGTGCGGGCGGGACACGTGGTCGCTCTGCTGGGGCTGCTCCTGAGCCCACTCTTGCTAATCGCCGATCTGGGCCGTCCCGAGCGCTTCCTGAACATGCTGCGCGTCATCAAGCCGCGCTCCGTGATGAACACCGGCTCATGGGCGCTGACGGTGTTTGGCATCTTTGGCGGACTCGCCGCGTTCGTCGACGTGCTGCGCTGGTTGGGCGAGCGCCGCGCGCCGCCACGTCTGGTCGGGCGAGCCATGCGGCCGCTGACGTGGTTGGGTGTGCTTCCGGCATGGTACGTCGGCAGCTACACCGGCCTGCTGCTGACGTCGACCAACGTACCGTTGTGGGCGGCCAATTACCGCCTCCTGCCGCCGCTGTTCCTGTCGTCGGCAATGTCGAGCGGCGTTGCCGCGAGCGTCCTGACGGAGCGCGCTTTCGGGGTGGGCAGTAAAGCCACCCGTGCGCGGCTCGGGCGGGCCGAACGCGGCATCGCGTGGACCGAGCTGGCGCTGACCGTCGCGTCGTTGGCAACCCTGCGCGGACTTGCGCGTCCGCTGGTGCGAGGTAGGTGGGCCTGGCCCTTCGGTTTAGGAAGCATTGGCCTGGGCATGCTCGCACCGCTGGTGCTCCCCGAAGGCTGGGACGTGCTCCGCTCGGTGCTAGTTCTGCTGGGCGCATTGGCCACACGCTTTGCGTGGACGGAAGCGGGCCAGCAGTCCGCCCTGGATCCGCACGCCTACTTTACCTATACCGGTACTACCGGCACAGGACAAACGCCGACGCGCTCGCAGCCGGTTGCCTCAGGCGGCAACAAACACGGTCGGGTTCCGCGTGCAAACTTGGCTACCCAGGGGACTGTTATCGGCGTGGTGACGTTGGCCCAGGAGGACCGCTTTCGCCTGGAGGACAGCCTCGGTCACGGCTATCTGTTCACCCTCGGCCGTGGGCTGGGCTTCGGACTGGAAGACCTGCGCGACTGGAGCGACCGTCACGCCCGCATCGAGGTCGACTATCGTGGCACGCCTGACCTGGGTGCGGTGGCCACCGGCGTGCGGGAATCCGCGACGTAGATGGGTCCGGTTGTGCTTCTCGCTCCACTTCGCCTTCACGATCAGCTGCCACCGACCTGTTGTAGCGTTGCCGGTGAAACTGGGCTGCTGGTTGAACAGCAGCGTGAGTCTATCGCTGGTCACGCGCTGGAGAACGCCCCGCCCGAGCCTCGCGTGCATGACTGATCCTGAACGGCTCACAGGGCCCAGTTCGGGACATCAAGCGCCTCCGCATTTGCTACGTGTGACACATCCACGTCGGATCGATCACCCACTCCCAGGGCGGTTCCTCACCGAAGTAAATGTCAGAATGTAGCACCGTCCGCAATGATGCAATTCGGCATAAACCGCGCATCATTTGCAGGCGACCTTGCTCATATGCGTACCACGTGCTTTGCTACCGAGCGAATCTCTACCGGTCCGAAGTCCGGTACCGTCAGGTTGACGCAAGCCCGTGCCGTTCGGTCAGAAGGCGGTTCGTCTCGAGAAGCTCAACGAGCCCCAACACGTGAGCTCGCCCGAGACCCGCCGCGCGGCCTCCACTCGGTCTGTGTCATGCTGTGAGGAAGGCTGTCGTCGAGTCGAGCCGCTGGCGTCGACCCGTGAGCTGGTCGACGCGCCCGACAGCCCGACCTGCACGGACGCCAGACTGTCCTCGCGCACCACCTCGAAGAGGTCGACATCGAGGACGTGCGCGATGGCCGACCGCCAGCGCAGCCCAGGCCGCAGCCTCAGCTCCTCGCCGCCGGCCCGCTCCGAAGCGCTGACCCAATACATGACCGGGCAGCGGCTGATCCCGTCCGACTTCTTCGATCCTGTACTCGGGCCTACATACGTTTGCCAGGCTCGCCCGCTCCGTTCAGGCGCTACTCGAGCGGATCCAGCTAGCGCTGAGCGATCAATCGATCCAAAGCACGCAGCGTATCTCGGATCCGAGGTCGATCTCGGCGAGGCGGCCTGCGACCGGCTTGGCATCC
>JAFAWJ010000718.1 GCA_019242065.1 Chloroflexota bacterium | reverse complement strand
GGTTCAAGGGGTTTCCCCTTGGATTTGAAAAGGCCCAGGCTGTCACCCCGACACGCCATCGTCCCCGTAGAGACGAGCTCGCGCCAGGGTGAGTCGACCAAATCTGCAAGACCTGCGTACAATGCCGCGCGGTGCTCCCGCAACACCGACCAGGTCGAGTCACGTTCATCCTGCTCGCTCTGGGACTGGTCCTGGTGACCGGCATCGGCGTCTTCGTCGCCGGCGCGCAATCACCAGCACCTGAAGAAGACCTGCCGCTCGCACCGGTGCCCACCGCGCCCGCGCAGCCGACAGCCACGCCTGCCCTGGCGCTCGCCCTCGCGCAGGCCGTCTCAGGCACGCCAACCCCGCTGCCAACCCCCGAGGCGACGCCAACACGGCCCGCCATCAACGAGACCGAGTTCGAGCGCGTCCTGCACCCGATGCTGCTGGACGCCAAGCGCCGCCGCGCCGCGGCCGCCGCCAGCGATCCCAACTACTGGACCCGCCTGGATCCCAAGTTGAACTCGACGCGGCTGAACTTCCTGCTGTTCGGCTACGGCGAGACGCATGAGCCGCCGCTCACCGAGCGCGCGTTCATCGGGTCGATCACGATTTTCTCGTACGACTACGCGACCAAGGAAATCGACCTGGTCTCGATGACCCACGACATCCGCGCGCCTGAGGCCGAGCGGTACCTCCACGACCAGGGCCAGGCCGAGGTAGGTCCCATCAAACTCGACCGCGTGTACGGCATGGGCGGCTTCGACCTGCTGCGCAGAACCATCGAAGATGCGAGCGGCCTGGCCATCGACTTTCAGCTCGCGTTCAAGGAATCGGTGATCCAGGGCGCCACGGACGACGTCTTCAACGGCCTGGACGTCGACGTGCCGCTGCCATTCAAGGTCAACGGCTTCTACCTGGACGACGTCAAGTACCCGGGCGGTGAGTTCCAGCAGGGCGTCCAGCACCTGTCCGGCATCCAGGTCATCCAGTTCATCAAGACCGTGCCAGTCGAAGAAAACTACGATCCACGACTCGAACACAACGCCCGCAAACACCTGGTGTTCCGCTCGATCATGGACGCCCTCAAGGAACACGCCAACGACGTGCCGTTCATGGGCCGCGCAGCGCTGTTCTTCAGCAGCCAGGTCTCGCAGGACTCGCTGGCGTATGACTTCGACCTCAAGTCGCTGCTCGTCGACAACCTGCGCAGCATGATGACCGACATGCACCGCTCGGAAGCGACCAACCAGGACATGCCCAGCGTGCAGCGCACCATGTACATCGTCGATCCCGCCAGCGGCGACGGCGGCGTGCAGTGGGTCAACGCCAACGCGCACGACAACCCGATTACCCAGCGTGACCTCGACAATCACGTCTATGGCGAAACTGCCATGGAGGTCCCGTACCACGGCGACCCGTATGCGCCCGATCTGGCCACGGGCTACTGGACCGACGTGCGCCAGCTGATCGCCTCGCGTCTCGCCGACTAACCGCCGGCGTGACCGACAGCCTCCCGCCTCTGGCGGGCCGCCCGTATATGCCGGGCTACGGCACGCTCGGGCCAGCCGACGGCGGCGGTCTGCTGCCCTGGGCGTGGGCAGAAGCGCAACTGGCACGCTCGCGGAACTTCTGGCTGGCCACCCACTGGCCCGACGGCCGACCGCACGTGATGCCTGTCTGGGCGATCTGGCACGCGCGCCGGCTGCTGTTCAGCAGTAGCACGACCTCTCGCAAGGCGCGCAATCTGGCCAACGACCCGCGGTGCGTGCTGACGACCGAAGATCCTGAGAACGTCGTCGTAGTCGAGGGCGTTGCCGAACTGATCACGCTGCGAAGTGAACTCGAAGCGTTCCTGGCCGCCGAGAACGCCAAGTACGCGACGACGTACGGGTTCGACATGGTCGATCCGGCCCAGAACAGCTGTTTTCGGATGCGTCCGACGTGGGCCTTCGGCCTGCAGGCCAGCAATTTCACGGGGTCTCCCACGCGCTGGACGTTCGCCTGAGCGCGCGAAATGCCCCGACGGTATTGTTGACAGTGACCGCCGCCGGGCACTATATCGAGTGTCGTGGATGTGACGCGTCGGCTCTGGCCGCGAGCTGATCTCAGGGTTGGCGATACTGACCGCAAGGCGGTCGTCGATGAGCTGCAGCGACACTACATCGAGGGGCGCCTGAACAGTGAGGAGTTGAGCGAGCGTGTCGGTCAGGCGCTCAGTGCCCGAACCTTTGGCGACCTGGCCCAACTGCTCTCGGACTTACCGACACTCGACAATCCCGAGCTGCCGGACATGCATGCCGAGCTCGGCGCTCCCAATCAGGACGAGTGGCGGACACACCTGTCGGCGCCGCCCATCGGCCTGATCCTGATGCTGATCGGCCTGGTCGTGATGCTGATGGTCTTTGCCATGCCTGGCATGCGGTTTGGCTTCTTCCCGTGGCCGCTGCTGATCTGGGGTTTCTTCTTCATCGGTCGCCCGCATCGTGGCGGCCGGCGCCGCTGGTAAGTAAGCCCGCTGCCTGATTGACGCACGACGCGGAGGTCCGCATCGGCGAAGATGGCGGCCGTGCGGCGCTGATGGTTAATGGCGTCGTGCAGTCGATTTCGCCCGAGGACGGGCTGGCCCAGGGCGGCTACTGGGGCGCCATGGTCCCCGATGATCGACCCAAGCATGGGCTGATCCTGGGCCTCGGCGGCGGCACCCTGGTCAGACTGCTCCAGGCGCGCTGGGGCGCTTTTCCGATCCTGGGCGTCGACGACGACCCGGTCGTCCTCAACCTGGCGCAGGAGGTCGACTGGCTGCCGCGTGAAGGACTCGAGGTCGTGGTCGACGACGCCTTCAGCTACGTCAAACGCTGCCAGGAGCGTTACGACTACGTTGCAGTCGATCTGTTCCGCGGCGAGGAGCCTGACGGTCGGGCCTACGGTCAGCCGTTTCTGCGCCGCGTGCGCAGCCTCTTGATGCCGCGGGGCCAACTCGCGATCAACATGTTTGCGGACGTGCGCATGCTGACACGCATCAATCGGCTCGCGACCTTTTTCGAGATTCGAGAGCGGCGCTACGTCGGTGGCAACCTGGTCGTCCACGCCCGACGACGACGCTGACACGTCGTGATCGCGGCGTCCGGTGGCTAAAAGCCGCTAATAGAATCGCGGTTCGCGGCCGGCGTCAATAGCATCCGGGCACGCAATGTCGCGTCGCTTTTTGGTGCCCAACGTTCGTTGACAATTGACAAAGTGCCTCAAACAATGATCGCCAGAGAGAAGCCCGGGAGGGATCAAGACATTGATGAGGCGTTCCCTGTACATCCTGTCCGCCTGGACACTACTGCTGGCAGCCGCGTGCGGCCCGGCCGCCAGCACGTCCGCGCCGACCTCCGCACCCGCGGCGGGACCCACGACCGCCCCCGCCGCTGCCGCGCAGCCAACCACGGCGCCGGTGG
>JAFAWJ010000645.1 GCA_019242065.1 Chloroflexota bacterium | reverse complement strand
CGCATTCTTCGAGGACCTTTTGCAGGTTGTCGAAGACTTTCTCCGTCTGACCGCGAATGTCGCCTGGAGCCGCCGTGCTGCCATCCAGGTTGCGGGGTGTCTGACCGGCGAGAAACAACACGTCGCCGATGCGCACCGCCTGCGCGTAGGCCCCTGGTCGAAACACACTCTCGGGCTGAAAAACCTCGATGCTCACGTGCGCGTTCTCCTGTCGAAAGGTTGATGTGCCCACTGTAAGTGGACCGCTCGCGCGAGGACGTCACTCGAGGAATGGCGTCGGCCCCCGAAAGGTTGACACGTAGCATCTCACAGGCTATCTTAGCGATATATCGTGACGATATATCGGAACCGTCGAAAACCCTCGGGCGGCCGCGCGTCAGCGCCTATCATCCCGCCCATGGCCGTCACCGCGCCGCCAGGCGTCGGCTCCCGTCGACCTCCCATGCGCCTGGACTTCAGTGTCCTCGCCCGCGCCATGGCCTACGCTCGCGGCCATCGCCGCCTCGCGGTGCTGGCGTACGGCTCGCTGCTCATCGCCACCTTCGCCCAGCTCGTCGTTCCGCAGCTCGTCAACGTCATCGTCGACACCGTCGTCGGTGGCATCCAGGCCGACTCCGCGGCGCGCACTGTCGCCCCCGCGCTCCTCGCCGCGATGATCGCCATCGTCGTCTTCGCCCTGGTGCGCGCGATCTTCGCCTATGGCCAGCAATACAACGCCGAGCGGATTTCCCAGAACATCGCCTTCGACTTCCGCAACCAGTTGTTCGCCAAAATCCAGCGACTGTCCTTTTCGTACTTGGATCGCAATCAAACCGGCCAGCTGATGATCCGCGCCACCGACGACGTCGAAAAAGTGCGCCTCTTCATCGGCCAGGGCCTGGTTGTCGCGGTCCAGTCGTGTCTGCTGCTGGTGGCCACGCTGATCGTCATGTGGTTCACCAACCGCGGCCTGACGCTGGTGGTCCTGCCCATGCTGCCGATCGCCTTCGTCGTCTTCTTCTGGTTCGGCGGCATGGCGCAACCGCTGTTCATGGGCGTGCAGGTGCGGCTCAGCGCGCTGAACACGGTCTTGCAGGAAAACGTCGCGGGCTTGAAGGTCGTGCGCGCTTTTGGTCGCGAACCCCACGAGCAGGCCCGCTTCAATCGCTCCGCCGATGCCGTTCTGGAACAGCAACTGAAAGTCGGCCGCACGTTTTCGTTCCTGTTCCCGGTGGTGTTTCTGATCGCCAATTTGGGACAAGCGGCCGTGCTGTATTTCGGCGGTCGCCAGATCATTGGCGGCACCCTCACGCTTGGCGAATGGCAGAAGTTCAGCCTGTATCTGGCGTATCTGTTCCTGCCGATGGGTCAGCTCGGCTTCATCATCAACCTGATGTCGCAGGCGTCCGCGTCGGCGCAGCGCATCTTCGAGATCCTCGACACACACAACGAAATCGCCAACAAACCTGAAGCGCTCGAGCTGGAGTCCATCGACGGCGAGGTCCAGTTCGACGACGTCACGTTCCGCTATTTCAACGGCGGCGAACCGGTGCTCAGCGCGGTGTCGTTCAAGGTCCAGCCAGGCCAGACGGTCGCGCTGCTGGGGGCGACCGGCAGTGGCAAATCCACGATCATCAACTTGCTGCCACGCTTTTACGACGTTTCGAACGGACGCGTGCTGGTGGATGGCCACGACGTGCGCGACGTCACGCTGGAAAGCCTGCGGGCGCAGATCGGTATTGTCCTGCAAGAGACCACGCTGTTTTCGGGCACCATTCGCGACAACATTGCCTACGGTCGGCCGGATGCCAGCCTCGACCAGGTGGTGGCCGCCGCGCAGGCCGCTGCCGCGCACGACTTCATCGTCGAATTTCCCCGCGGCTACGACACGCCAGTTGGCGAACGCGGCTCCACCCTGAGCGGTGGGCAGAGGCAGCGGTTGGCAATTGCGCGCGCGCTGCTGACCGATCCGCGCATTTTGATCCTGGATGACTCCACCAGCAGCGTGGACGTCGCCACCGAAGCCAGGATCCAGGCGGCGCTGGAGCAACTGATGGTGGGTCGCACGTCGTTTGTGATCGCGCAGCGGATCAGTACGGTGCGCCACGCGGATCAGATCCTGGTGCTGGACAAAGGCCACATCGCCGCGAGCGGCACCCATGACGAGTTGCTGGAGTCGTCGGAGATTTACGCCGAAATCTACAGCTCGCAACTGATCGACGACTCCGAGACGGCTGCCACCGGGTCTCACGCCTCCACTACCAACACCCTTGTGACTAGAAGTTCGGTCCCGGTAGGTGTCAACAGGTCAGACCTGTCGGGACATCCAGGTGCGGCGCCGGTTGGCGCGAGCCAGAACGGAGCCCCGCACCCATGATGATGGGCAACCGCGACTGGCTCTTCCAGCAGGAATCCAGCAAGCCCACCGCCGTCGGCGAGACGCTCGGCCGCTTCTGGAGCTACTTCCGCCGCTACTCTTTCGTCCTGATCCTCGAGGCAATCCTGGTCATTGCCTCCACCTACCTGCAGGTCCTGGTGCCGAGTCTCCTCGGCGAGGCCGTCGACTGCTTCATCACTCCCGCCACGCAGATCAACGCCACCGCCACCGACACCTCCGACGCCCACTGCTGGCTCACGACGATGCCCGCCAACGCCACTACGGCCGACTACCTGCACGGCCTCGGCCTGCTGGTGCTGCTGATCGCCGCCATCTACGTGGTGACCGCCGTGCTGACCGGCGTCCAGTTCTACTGCATGACCTACATGGGCCAGAACGTGCTGCGCACGCTGCGCGAGCAGGTCTTCGCCCACATCCACCGCCTGTCCTTTGGCTACTACAGCAAGCACGAGGCCGGCGACGTCATGAGCCGCATTACCAGCGACGCGGACACCGTGCAGCAGGCCATCGGCTTTCCGCTGGTCGGCGTCGTGCAGGGCGTGCTGCTCATCGTGTGGATCGCCTACACCATGCTCACCCAGAGCCTGGTCCTCGGGCTGGTCGCCCTCTCGGTCACTCCGGCGATGTTCCTGACCACCTCGTGGTTGTCCGCGCGCGCTCGCCGCGCGTTCCGCCAGGTCCGCACCAGCGTCGGCAGCGTCAACGCCAGCCTCCAGGAGAATCTGTCGGCAGTCCGCGAAGCGCAGGCCTTCAACCGCGAAGATCAGAATATCGAGTCGTTTTCGGAATCCAACGCTGCCAGCCGTGACGCCAGCATTCGCGCGGTCGCCTTCACCAGTGCGCTGCAGCCGAGCCTGGAGGCGCTGGGCTACGTCGCGGTGGCGCTCGTGGCGGGCATCGGCGGCCTGATCCTGTTGAGCGGCCAGAGTATCGCCGGTACCACGGTCTCGCTCGGACTGATCGTGGCCTTCATCGCGTATACCCAGCGCTTCAATCAGCCCATCTCCCAGATCTCGGCGATGTGGACCAACGTCCAGAGCGCCATCGCCGGTGGCGAGCGCATCTTCGGCTTTTTGGAGCTGGTGCCGGACCTCCAGGATGCGCCTGACGCATGCGAGATGCCGCCGATCGAGGGTCGGGTGGTCTTCGACCACGTCTGGGCCGAGTACGAGCCCGGCCAGCCCGTGCTGCGCGACGTCAACCTGGTGGCCGAGCCGGGTCAGATGATCGCCATCGTCGGACCCACCGGCGCCGGCAAGACGACCATGGCGAATCTGATTCCACGCTTTTACGACGTCTCCCAGGGCTCGGTCACGGTCGACGGCGTCGACGTCCGCGACGTGACCGCCCGCAGCCTGCGCGCTCAGATTGGCATCGTGCTCCAGGAGTCATTTCTTTTCAGCGATACCGTGATGAACAACATCCGCTACGGTCGGCCGGATGCCAGCGACGCGGAGGTCATCGCCGCCGCCGAAATGGCCCGCGCCGACGCGTTCATCCAGCGCTTGCCGGAGGGCTATCACACGGTGCTCGGCGAACGCGGTAGCGGACTCAGCCTGGGCCAGCGGCAGTTGCTGGCCATCGCGCGTGCGGCGCTGGCCGAGCCGCGGGTCCTGATCCTGGACGAGGCCACCTCCTCGGTTGATACGCGCACCGAGCGCCTGATTCAGCGTGCGCTGGAGGAGCTGCTGGCGGATCGCACGTCGTTTGTCATCGCCCACCGGCTGAGCACCATTCGGCACGCGGACCAGGTCCTGGCGGTCCGCGACGGGCAGATCGTGGAGCGCGGCACGCATGACGAGCTGCTCGCCGCGCGCGGCTTTTACTACGCGCTGTACATGCGCCAGTTCCGGCGCGACATCGATTTCACCGAAGCCCCCGCCGCCTGAGCCGGTCGCAGTGCACGGTCGATCAGTCACCTCGCCGCGGCGGACCGTGGTGTCGATCCCACCAGCGACCGCCCTGCGGCGTGGCCTTGCCGGCAACAGGCTGATTCCAGCGGTCACCCTCACGCGGCGTGGCCAGCTGCCGACATGCTGACCCTGTTGGTCACCTCTCCATGGCCAGACCTGGTGTCGACATGCTGATCCCACCAGTCACGTCTTCGCGGCTTGATCTCGTGTGCATGTCGCCGGAGTTCATGCAGGCATCCCTCGACGGCGAGCTGCAGCGCGCAGCGGCGCTCATCGGTGCCCGCCTGCCGCCAGCGTGGCCGGGCCCCACCGCCCGCACCATGCGCCGCCGCCTGCTCCAGCTCGCGGCCGACCCCGCCGAGCAGCCCTGGCTGCTACGCGCCATGCTCACGCGCTCCTCGCCCCCGAATCTGGTCGGCCGCATCGGCTTCCACGCGCCGCCCGACGCGCGCGGCGCCCTCGAGATCGGCTACGCGGTGGAGCCCGACGCGCGTCGCCAGGGCTTCGCCACCGAAGCTGTCGAGGCGCTCCTCGACTGGGCCACCCGCGAGCACGGCATTCGCCACTTCGTCGCCAGCGTGGCGCCGACCAACGTCCCATCGCTGGCCGTGGTCAGGAAGTTTGGCTTCGTGCCCACCGGCAGCCAGTGGGACGACGAGGACGGCAAGGAGCTGGTCTTCGAGCTCAAACGCTGAGCTAGTCTGAGGAGCGTGCCAGCTCGAGATTCGTCCGTCAGCCTCGGCGTGCTGTTCCGCATCTTCCTCAAAATCGGTCTGTCCTTCGGCGCGGGTACCGGCATGTCCGCGGTCCTCCAGGACGAGCTCGTCAAAAAGCGCCAGGCAATCCCCCGCCGCGAGTTCATGGCGCTGTTCGGTCTGGCCCGCCTGGTACCTAGCGGTTCGATGACGGCCCTGGCCGTGGCCATTGGTTACCGCTACCAGCGCTGGGTGGGCACGGTGGTGGCCATGAGCGCCATGATCCTGCCCGGGTTCGTCCTGACCGTGCTGCTCACGATCGTGTACACGCTACTGGCCAACACCACCGGGCTGCGCCTCATCAATCTGACGCTCATGCCCGCCGCGCTGGCGATCGTCGTCGTCTCCTCCTACAACCTGGGTCGCGAGTTTTTCACGCCGTCGGTGGAACTGCTCCTGGTCATCGCCGGCGGCGCCAGCGTCCTGCTCTTCGGGCTGAATCCATCGCTGGTGCTGCTGGCCGGCGGAGCCATCGGCGCCGTCGCGCTTGGCCGCCGCGACGAGGCCGACGAGGACGGCAAGTGACGCTCGGGCAGATGCTGGTCCAGATCTTCGTGGCCAACATGCTCACGTTTGGCAACGGCACGGTGATGGCGGCCATCCTCCAGCAGTCGTTCGTGCAGCAAGCGCAGGTGCTCACCAACGACCAGCTGTTGTATGCGTTTGCGCTGGCGCGGGTGACGCCGGGGCAGGCCAATCTGTACGTGGCGTCGATCGCCTACATGATGTTTGGCCTGCCCGGCTCGGTGCTGAGCATTCTCGTGATTGCGCTGCCCAGCTATCTGATGATCCCGCTCCTGCACAGCTACGAGTTCCTGCGCGGCAGCCGACTGGTGATGAACATGACTCGCGGTCTGGCGGCAACCGCGGTCGGCCTGTTGCTGGCGACGACGTGGAATCTGGCCAAGGATTCGATGACCGAGCCCGTGACGTGGCTGGTGCTGGCCCTTGGCCTTGGCCTGCTGATCTTCACCCGCCTCCCCACCGTGGTCAGCCTCCTGGCTGCCACAGGAGTGGGCATGGTACTGGTCGTGGCCCTCGGCCTCGCAAGCTGATTTAGCCGGTCGCGGGATGTACCAGGCGATCCACTTTGATCCGAATCAGCACCCGATTCTCACTCTCCATCCGCTGGCGGAAGGCCTCCGCCTGGGTATCCTGCCCCCGCCTCCCGTAGTAGTCCGTCAGCAGCGGCATCGCCTCCGGCAGCCGCGCGATCGACGCGGAGCCCTCGACCTGCAACCATGGCCCCGGCCAGCGCTCGTCCATCAGACACAGCACCGCGCGTGGATCGCGGGCCAGGTTATAGGTCTTGGCGTTGCGCGCGCGCGTCGCGGTCAGGACGTCGCCGTTGTCGTCGGCGATCACCGCCATGGGCGATGACTGCAGCCCGCCGTCCTTCCGACGGGTGATGAGCACCGCGCGGGTAGTCTTGGCCGCGAACTGCTTGAGAATGTCGAGTTCGCTCGATGCAAGTGGCATACGACCTATTGAAACCTACCCATCGTCACACACGTGTGCGCGATAATTTACGTATGGAACGAGCCAGGCTGCCGGGGTACGCCAGCGTGGCGCGGGCCAGCGAGGTGCTCCACCTGGCTGATCGCTCGGTGCGCGACCTGATCTATCGCGGGCGAGTGCCGTCGCTGCGCGTCGGCCGGCTGCACTACATCAAGACGTCGGACCTGGAGCAAGAGCGCCGTCGCCGCCTCGGCCTACCCGCGCGCCGGAAGACAGAGCGAGCGCCGCGCACCGCGACGCCTCAGCAGACGGAGCGGGCACCAAGCGCCGAACACGCATCCCCGATACCGCCTCACCAGACCGAGCGGGCGCCGAGCGACGAACACGCATCCCAGATACCGCCTCAGCAGACGGAGCGGGCACCAAGCGACGAACAGGCAACCCGTATGCCGCCGCATCAGCAGACGCAGCGGGCGCCTCGCGCGCCGCGTCAGCAGTCGCTGGATGCCGAGCTGCGCCGCCACCGCGCCGCCGAGCGCGCCGAGCAGGTCTCACGCTGGGCGCGGCGCCACGGCGTTGTCGAGCCGCGCGTGCCGGCGCGGGTGCTGACCATCACCACGCCAGTCACCTGTGACGCGTGTGGCCGAACCGTGCGCGCCGGACGGGTCGTTGAGCTCCTGACCGACACCGGCGTCGCGGGCGGCCAGCTGTGTCTCAGCTGCGGCCGCCGCGCCCTGCTGGACTGGGCCGACCGCCGCCGCCAGGAAGCCGCCGCCGCGCGCCGCCTGTCGCAGGCACTGGGCGAGCCCGTCGCCGATACGTCGCCTACCGAAGCCTCGCCCGACATCCGCGCCGCCTGACGATCCCGCGAGCGACGTCGCAACCAGGACTTAACCTACGGAGTGACGCCTCCGTGACCCCCACGGCGTACCGTGTGCTTCAGGCCCAACTGAATATCCGTGGGGACCTGTAACGCCAATGGAGCAACCGTCAACTCCCTGGTCAGGCCGAGGGGCTCTGGCCGCGAGGCGACCCGAGATACACACCATCGATCCACTACCACCCATCGCCAGCGAGGCCGAACACGTCGTCCGCATCGCCGATCTCGAGCTCGACCCCGAATGGCACGCCGTCAGCCGTCACGGCCGCCAGATCGCCCTCACCCGCATCCAGTTTCAGCTTCTCGCACTACTCGCCGAGCACGTCAACCATGTCGTCTGCTACGACAGGCTGGTGGCCGAAACCTGGGGCTTCACCGACGAGGCCTCGCCGTCGAACCTGGTCAAGTCGCACATCTCACGCTTGCGACGCAAACTCGGACTGGTGCCGTTCGGTCCGCTGACTATCAAGGCCAGCCCCGGTCGCGGGTACATGCTGCGGCTCCGGCCGGCGCATTAGTCCGTTCTGACGTTTAGGGCTGCGCAGCCCGAGCGGTAGCGATGCTCGGGCTGCCCGATTGCACCATGCTCATCGCGCCGAGCGGCCAGTAGCGGACCCACGCCCGCCCGACCAGGTTGTCGACCGGGACGAACCAACCGAAATGCGAGTCCAGACTCTCTGGCCGATTGTCCCCGAGCACAAAGTAACTGTCCTGCGGGACCGTCGCGAAGCCGCCGGCTGCTGGAAACCGGTAGTCGGCCGGAAACTCAATGTAGGACTCGGCAAGCGGCGTGTCGTTCACGATCACATGCCTGTCGCGTACGGCGACCCGGTCGCCGGGCAAGCCGATGATGCGCTTGATGTAGTCCACTCCGGGCTCGACCGGGGAATCGAAAATCGCGATATCGCCGCGCTGCGGTCCGCCAAAGACATAGTCGATTGAGCCCTGTCGCGCCGTAGGCAGCAGGTTCTGGAGCGGCGTCCCGTCGACGTGGGCGTACGCCAGCCGGTTGACGACCAGCACCTGTCCGCTACTGAAGTTGGGCTGCATGCTGATGCCCTCGACGCGGAAGTTCTGGACGGCCGTCCGACCGGCCAGGATCAGGACGCCCGCCACGACGACCGCCTGCAACAGTTCGCCACCCACCTGCAGACCGCGACTCTTGTTGAGGCGTGCGAACCGACCGAGCCGCTCCCCCAGCGTGTTGGTGGCCGGCGGCAAGCGAGTGTCGCCCACCGTGATCGACGCATCCGTCGGCGGTGGTGGCGGGATCTCGACGAGGCCCATGTCACCCAGGCGTTGCAGGGTTGTAACGCAGCAGCGGAGTCCATGCCGTTTGACCAGGTCCTGAATGCTGCGCTGGCCGTCGATGTCCAGGAAGAGCCGGATGGCGGCGCGTGTCAGCGTCACCTCGAGCTCGTCGGGTAGCTCGGGATCGACCACCAGCCGTGGCACGGCCAGTGGACCGCGCAGGCGAGTCATCCACCCCTGGAGTGGTCCATTCGCCAGACGTTGAATTCCGGCGACGAAGTCCCAATCGGGCTCGATGTCGGCGGCGAGTGACGGAGACCCATCGAAAAACTCGAAGTTCCCCTGGGCGCTCACACCGCTCACGAGCAGCTCCAGCGCTGAGAGGCCGTGCTCGTCGTCGATGCCGGCGGCGATGACCCGCCCATCCTGCAGCGAGAGCTGGCCGAGCCAGTGCTCGTTCGAGATCAGCAAGTCGCCGGTTTTGCCGAGACTTGCCAGAAATTGCGCCAGCGGCGCGAGGTGAATGCTGGAGAACGATCCGCTGAGATCCGCCATGGGTGCAGCGCCTGGTGCGCGCCGGGTCACTATAACCCCCACGCCACACGACCGAATCATCTCGTGCGGAGACTCAACAGGACTGCAACATCGTGCACTTTCTTCGGGAGGGAAGGCGACGTATCGTGTTGTGGGAGCATCCGCGCACCCCACGGCACACGGAAGCTCGAATCAAACACTGGACAGTCGGGACCCTGTCCAGTCTCCACGCCACCCGCAACGCTCTACGACAACAAGGCACGCGCTACTCATCGCGAGACGGCGTCGTGCGAAGAAGCCTGCACGCTGTCTCGCACTCCGAGGAAGCCCCTGCATTGTCGACTCGAGGAGGTCGGTTCGACACAACCCGTGTTAGTTCCGCGATCGCGTTTTGCCATCCGCAACCGCATAGCACCAGTCTGGGCGCCGAACTGGCTCCTTGCTGAGGTGTTTACCGTCGCGGACGCTTATATTCGGGGACCGCCGACTCCTTCACGTTGAAGGAGTGAACGGAGCGAAGGGGGCCCTCTTGGCCTCACCGAAAGAAGCCCCAATCGCCACGTCCCAGGGTCCAGGGCCTGATGGGCTCAGTCAGTGGTGTCGCGCGGTAGCCCGACGCTTAGCCGCTGCTTTTTCCCCGGAATCCCGGAACAGGAGTATTTTGAGCAATGACGCTACTTAGAGGCAAGATTGCCCGTCGGTCAGCGGCCGCTCTGTCGGCCGCCGCGCTCGTCGGGGCGATTGCCTTGCCGAACACAGTCATGGGGCAGTCGATCACGCTGAATCGCTGCCCGGCGGGCTGGTCTGGCTCGTCCGCCTGTACAACGGACGTCGCCGTCCCCGTCAACGCACCTTCGGCCTCGCAGTCGGGCACCGTCGACCCGTCGGCCACCACCAACCAGGACAACTCGTCGAACCAGGGCGCCACCGACCGCAATAGCGCCGCGGCGCTCGACGTCAACGCCCAGGCGCAGAAGGCGGTTCAGGTCGGCGGCGACCAGAGCAACAAGGCAAGCAACGATCAGAACGTGCATTCCTCGGCCGACACGCCCGCCATCGGTGGCACCACGCTCGCCGTTGGTCCGTCGGCCAAGGTCTCATTTGGCCTGACTCAGGACTCCGACGCCAGTGCCAACGGCAACGCCAGCGTCACGTCTTCCACCGGCCAGGCCGGCGGCAATTCCACCGCCAGCGGTACCGTCGACGCGGCCGGTGGCAACGCCGGTGCCGGATCGTTGGCCGACGGCGGCGACGGCAACGGCAACACCCATGCCGCGTCGTTGGCAGCCCAACTGGGCAGCGGCAACGGGCTCGCTTCGAGCGACTCGACGGCTGGTGACGGCGGCGACGCCCGCTCCAGCAGTGGCAACGCCAATTCCACCGGTGGTGACGGTGGTGACGGTGGTGACGCGCACAATGGCGGCAATGGCAATGGTGCGACGGCCGCCGATCTGGCCGCATCGCTGTCGGCTGCGATTTCCGGCAGCCATCACACGGGTGCGACCTCGACGGGTAATGGCGCGACCAGCGGCGGCGCCAGCACCGACGCGGGCAGCGGTGCCGCGACGGCCGGCAGTGGCGCGAGCGGCGGCGGTTCCGGCGCAACTTCCGGTAACAGCACCGCCACTGGCGGCGCGGGCGGCGCCTCGACCGCGACCACCCCGGGTGGCATGGGCTCGGCAACCAACTCCACCGGTGCGCTCAACGCCAACGCCAGCGGTGACAATGGCAACGCGCTGTCCAGCGCGACCGGCGGCACCTCCACTGGTGGCAGCGACGCGGGCAACGTCTCGCGTGGCGGCGACGGCGTCTCGGGCGACAACTCGAGCACCGCGGCGGTGATGGGCGGCACGTCCCTCAACAGCTCGACCTTCAGCGTCTCGCAGACCGCCGGTAACACGACGGCCACGGGCGGCGCGGTCACCAACAGCGGCACCGCCACCTCCAATCCGACGACCTCGGCGTCCAACTCTGGCAGCAACTCCAGCACGCAGACGCAGACCCCGTCGCAGTCGGGCGGCACGGGTGCACTCAACCAGGCCCAGAACGCTCAGTCCAACCAGACGTCCGGCCAGGTCAACGCGGCCGTGACCAAGGCGCTGGGCAAGGTCGGGCAGACCACCAACAACGGTGGCACCGCCAGGTCGACGCAAACCCCCTAACGTCCAACCTCTTTCAACTTTCAATTCCAGGGCTACCGAATACACCGGAAGCCTGAGGCCGGCCTCGTCGAGGCTGGAGGCCGGCCTCACTTCCCCTTCTTTGCACTCCAGCCGGCAGCCTGACACGTCAACCGAACTCGACCTCGATCCGAACATGAAAGGAACAGCACGTCGCGCATGGCAGCGTTCAAAAACACCCGCCTGGCATGGAGCGTCGCCTTTGCGTCGCTTGCGCTCTGGGCGACCAGTGTGCCGCTGACCTGGGGACAGATCAGCGCGGACGCCAACCGACTGCTGGATGTGACTCCCACGACCACCGTCGATGACAGCGCGCAACAGAGCGATCCCGCGGCCTCGGCCACGCAGTGCCCCGCGGTGCCCGCCGCCCCGGCGCTTTCGGCCATTCCACCCGCGATCGCCACGCTGCTGCCGACGCCCATTCCCCCACCAGTCGCCCCGGCGCCCGCCGCCGTCAGCAGTGCGACGACCAGTCAGGGGACCTTCCACCTGTGCGGCCCGGATGCGGCAGCCGCGCAAGCCATCGAGCAACTGATCGCCGGACGCAGCTTCAGCGCCAACTTGAACACGACCGCCGACGGCTGTGCGGATCTGACGGTGCAGGCCACCTCGCCGGTCGGCAACGGCCGCGCCACCTCGCAGCTCAGCGTGTCGCTGGGCTCCGGTCAGAACCTGCAACTCCAGATCACCTCACAGAACGGCGCGACGCACGTCAGCATCGGAACAGGGAGCTAGAGGAGGACTGATGCGAGCTCGTTACCATTCGCGGCCGCCCGCGCGGAGCACACGTCAGGCCGCGTACACCGCCGTCGCGGCCCTGGTGGCGATGCTGGTGGTTTTTGCGCCAGTCGAGTCGCTGCCCAGCGCCTGGGGCGCGTCGCCGAATCAATCGACGCCCGCCGCGTCGCCGAGTGGAAAGTCGAATTCGTCATCGTCATCGTCCTCGTCGTCGTCGTCGACGACGACCACGAAGTCCGCGACCTCGACCACCGCCAAGTCGTCGACCTCCGTTCCCGCGGCACACTCCGACGCTGCCACCAGCACGACGACTCACGTCGCCACCGCGGCCGCGACGAGCAAAGCGGCGACACCCAGGGCCACGCCGCCGCCGGCCGCATCGGCCAGCGCACCTCCGACCAAGTCATCCTCCCCGGCCGCCGCATCCTCCCCGGCCGCGTCCTCCACTACGACCTCCTCCTCTAAAACCTCGACGAGCTCGTCCTCCACCAATACATCCTCCATCGCCACGACCTCGGCCGCGTCACTCGCCGCCAGGTCATCTCCGGTCGCCTCGCCATCGGCCTCACGGTCCCCCGTCGCGTCGGCCTCCACCACCTCATCCCCGGTTGCCTCCGCATCCGCCACGACCTCTCCGGTCGTTTCGGTATCCGCCCAGACCTCTCCAGTTGCCTCCGCATCCGCCACGACCTCTCCGGCCGTTTCGGCATCCGCCCAGACCTCTCCGGTTGCCTCGGCATCCGCCACGACCTCTCCAGTCGCGTCGCCGTCGGCCTCACCGTCCCCGCTCGCCTCGGCGTCTGCCAGCTCATCTCCAGTCGCGTCGGCATCGCCCGTGGCCTCGGCTTTGGCCACGCCCTCACCGGTTGCCTCGGTCGCCGCACAGTCAGCCGCGGTCGCATCGCCCACCGCCGTCTCTGGCACGCCGACCACCACGGCTCCAGCCGTCGCGCCCGCGGTCGCCTCCCCCACGCCGGCCCCCGCCGTCGACGCCGCCAGCGGCAATTCCACGGCCCTCGCCGGTCAGGTCGACACCACCGAGTCCAACGTGCAACTGGGCGCCGCCGCGGCCCTCGGCGGCTCCGGACCCGTCACGGTCGCCAACGCGCACTCCACCACCATCGATGACGCCAGCGCCGCCAGCTCCAGCTCCGGCGTCGCCGTCGCCCTGGCGCCCACCGCGCCGGCGACGCTGACCGGCGTCACGGCCGCCCAATCCGGCCAGACCACCGCGATCGGCGCAACCATTGCCAACGCCGTCAACACTGCCGACCAGGCCGCGGTGCAGGTCCAGGGCGCCAACCAGGCGGCGGTCAACGTCGCGTCGTCGAACAACGTGGCGATCGAGGACACCGGCGCCGCGGGCACCACCTCCGGCGCCGCGTGGGCCGTCGCCGCCGGCGCGGCCGGTGCCCCCAGCAACGTCTCGACACCCGTTACCGGCGGTGCGGCGCCCACCAGCGCCCCCGTGTCCGCCACCGGCATCCAGGCCAACAACGTCGGCGCCCTGACGACGTCCTCGACGGTGGTATCGCCCGGTGGATCCGCCAGCACCGCGCCGATCAACATCACACCGGCCGAAGTCGCCGCGTACACCACCGGTGGCTCCGCGTCGACTATCTCCGGCGCGGCGTCGGGCTCCGCCCCCGCCACGACGAGTGGCACCACGCAGGCCGCCAGCGGCACGTCGCAAGCCCAGGGCGTGGTCGCCCAGAACAACGTCCAGACCAACGCCAAAGTCGCGGTCAACATTGCGGGTCAGAACTTCGCCCCGATCACCGTCATCATCAACTCCATCACCCAGATCTTCAACTGGGGCGCTGCGTCCGCCACCTCAGGCGACGCCGTCGCCAGCGGGTCCTCCAGCGGCACCACCACCGCCGGCACCACGTCTGCGGCCAGCGGCTCCGCCCAGTCGACCGGCGCCCAGGTCGCCAACACCGTCAACCTGGGCTCGTCGGCGGCCGTCCACGTCACGGGCAACAACTACAACCCGATCAACATTCTCCTGAATCTGACTGCCAACCTGGTGAACTGGGGCGTCGCTACGGCGACCTCCGGTGACGCGCAGTCGTCGGGCTCCGGTGGTGGCACGGCCACCAGCGGTGCCGCCAGCGCGACCGGTCTGCGCGCCGTGAACCTGGTCAGCATGTGGGCAGATGCGTCCGTCGACATTGACGGCAACAACTACGCGCCCATCTCCATCGATATCGAGTTCAACACCAACATCGCCAATGTCGGCTACGCCGGGTCCAGCAGCGGCAACGCCGCGGCCGGCCAATCCGCGTCCGGCGGCAGCTCGGGCGCGGGCTCGTCGCAGCGGTCCGCGTCGGGGAGCTCGGCAGGCGGGTCCACCACATCTGGCTCGTCCAGTGGCTCCACCAGCCGAGCGCAGGGAGGCAACGCCGTCGCTGTCAGTAACTCCGTGAGCGTGGGCGCGGTCTCCGATCAGCTGTCCAGTGCCAACGGGGGAAACTCGATCGCGACGACCGCTGTCGTTCAGATGCTGCAGAACCTGCCAGCGGGTACGTGGGATCCGTTCGTTCAGCAAAACTTGCCGGATACCGCCGCACCGGCGGCGACCGCGGGTATCAGCTCGAGCTCCGGTAACTCAACCGCCGTCGGTCTGCAATCCAGCATCGGTGCCACCAATGGCCAGCTTGCGGCCTGTGCGGATCCCGGCGAAAACTGCACCGCCATCAACTCGAGCAGCATGACCGTCAGCATGCACGACCTCGCCTACAACCCGGCGACCAACAGCGACGGTACCGCCCGCGGCTCCGGCGATCAGGACGGCGGCGGCTCCGATGGCGGCTTTGGGCCAGGCGGCACATCCGCCAGCAGCGGCTTCAGCGGCGTCAACGCCACGCCGACACCGAAGGCCTCAGCCACGTCCGGCGGCTCGGGCAGTGACGCAGGCTCCGGAGTCGATCAGGGCCAGACATATGGTGATGTGGGCGACGACGGCACTGGCGGCGGTAATGGTGGTGGCGGCACACGCCACTTCTTCGCGGTCAACGCGGTCGCGGGTCAGCTTGCCGCCAACGGCCAGCTGGTCATGGTCGACCTGTGGGATGAGTGGCCCGGTCGCCGCCTGCCGCCGATGCCCAATCCGCTGAAGAGCAGCGTCTCGTCGTCCACCATCGATGCCACGCTGCCCGGACTACCCGGCGGTGTCGACGAGCTGCCACTGCCTATGCCCGGCACGCGCGATGTCTCGACGGCGTCCTCTGGGTCCGTCAGAGGCGCCGCGGCGGCATCGCGCCGACAGGTCGGTCCCGTGTCACTCGATCTGGCGGTCGGCGACGGGCAAGACGCAGTTCCGCCCCTCGATGTGGTCGACGTCGACCTCTGGTCGCGCTGGCCCGCCGCCGAAGCCATGCCGATGCCCCTGCAGGTCCTGCCGGCGCCTTCGGTTGGCGCCGAGCAGGCCGCACCGGTGGCCGCCGCCGCGACGTCGCTGCCGCCCGACAGCGGCGCGCTGCCCATGCAGCTCGACCTGGCCGCGCTGCTGGCGACATTGACCATTTCTCTTCGACTCTCCACGCGCTACGGTCGCGGCCTGCTCGCGGCCCTGAGCTCGTGGTTCAACCAGCGGCGCCGCGCGCACTTCCTGCTCCGCCTGGCGTCCGGCATGTTGCGACTGTGGTGAACTGGAGGCCGCGCAATTCCATGATGCTTCACATCTCTTCTCGGAGCTGGCCGCTCCGGTTCACCGGCGCGCTGTTCAGCGCCTGCCTGCTGGTCGCATCCCTCGCCAGTCCGGCAGCCGCGCAGAGTCAGCCAACCGTCGCACCCGCGCCGACGCCGACCGACCGCATCGACCTGGTCGGTCTGGTCACCCAGCAGCCCAAACCCGACAGCCCGCCCGATCAGGTGCAGTTCCAGGCAACCGTCAATTACCGGCTGCAGACGGCGCAGAGCGGCTCGGTCCTGTTGTTCCTGTTCGAAAACAGCGCCAGCACCTCGACGCAGGACACCTCGAACGCCATTCCCATCCAGCAAGGCAACGGCCAACTGGTGCTCAACATCGACTACACGCTCAGCCAGGACGTCAAGAGCCTGACGCTCGTCGCGGCGGTCCTCAAACCCGGACAGAAGCTGGCGGCCTGGGTGTCGACCAACCCCATCGACATGGCGCCGTGGCCCGGTCGCGTCTACTTCGAAAAGGCGATGACCGATCGTCTGGCCAATAATTTCGCCGACGCCGAGCAGCAGCTCACGCAGGCCATCCACGAGTCACCCGATACCGGCAACTACTACTACTGGCGCGGCGATACGCGCATTCGTCTGCAGGATTATGCCGATGCGCTCACCGACTTCAACAAGTCCTTGGATCTGATGCCCAGGGACCGACCCAGTCGCGTTGGCCGCGGCATCGCCGAGCTGTGGCTCGACAATCCGCAGGGCGCCATAGACGACCTGACCAGTGCGATCCAGGCGGTCACCACCCCCGACCACATTTCTGCCTGGGCCTTCCGCGCCCGTGGCCTGGCCTACGCCAACCTGGGCCAGTCGCAAAGCGCTGTCGACGACTACAACCAGTACCTGACCCTGACGCCCGACGCCCCCGACCGTGATCAGGTCACAGGCTGGATCGCCGACCTCTCCAGCTCATAGAAAGGCCCTTCCTTTTCCAAGAGGCTTCCAAGGTCCGGCCCCCAGACTCGCATGTATGACCCTGGATACGACCTTCAACATCCTGGTGGCCAGCGACGACGCCGCACTCGCCGCCGCGGTCACCAGCTCCTTGCGTACCAACGGCTTTCACGTCTGCAGCGCGCAGCAGTGCCAGAACCATCCTCCGCGCCTGATCGTCCTGGACGCGGACATGTCCGCCGAGGCCCGCGCGCAACTGCTCGACCCATTCCGCGCTGAGTCGCCGCGGACCGCCCCACCGATTGTCGCCCTCGCCGCCCGTGACAGCCTGAAGGCCACCACCGCCGAGCAAGGCGTCTGGGTCTGCCTCGCCAAACCCATCGAGCTCGACTCCCTGCTGAGCGCCGTCGATCGTATCAGCCGCTACACCGCCGCCTGACCCCGCGCTAACTCGCCGCCAGCCAGCCACGCGCCCCTGCCCAACGCGAGCAAGTCGCACATTCCTGCTCGTCAGCACGAGGCGGCGTGCTCGCCTCTCGGCCGCGTCCGTCGATGCGCCACCACAACCAGACGCCTGGCCCATCTCACACCGCCGCGTCTGCCCGCGATACGATCACCAGGCACGTCCTCGACCTGTCGATTTCCCGGCTGCTCGTTCGTCTAATTGCCGACCAATTTCCGAAACGAGGAGACAAGACGATGAAGTACGTCATGTTGATCTACCAGGGTGAGGCGCTGGAGCGGCAGGCGGGCCTGTCCAAAGAGGGCATGCAGCAGGTCTATGCGGACTACCAGGCCCTCAACCAGACCCAGGGCGTGACGCCGGTGCCACCCCTGGGCCTGCCCGAAAACGCGACGACGGTCCGCGTCGAGGGCGGCAAGACCCTGACCACCGATGGCCCGTTCGTCGGCATGAAGGAGGCCGTGGGCGGCGCGTTCGTCCTGGAAGCCGACGACCTGGACGCGGCGATCGAAGTCGCCGCCCGTGTCCCCGCCGCGCGCTACGGCGGTGCCGTCGAGATCCGACCGTCGGAGGTCTACTGGTAGCGACGCTCGATCAGGTCTTCCGCGAGGAATGGGGCCGCGTCCTGGCCATCCTGATCAGCCTCCTCGGCGACTTTGACCTCGCCGAGGAGGCCACCCAGGAGGCCTTCGCCATCGCCGCCGACCGCTGGCCGCGGGAGGGCGTCCCCAGTCACCCGCGCGCCTGGCTGATGACGACGGCCCGCAATCGAGCGACCGATCGTCTTCGCCGCGATCGAGTCTTTACCGCCAAGTTCGACCAGCTGGTCGCGGATTCTGCGGACGCGCCGATTTTGACTCCCACCAGGTTTCCCGACGAGCGTCTGGAGCTCATCTTCACCTGCTGTCACCCGGCGCTCGCGGTCGAGTCGCAGGTGGCGCTGACGCTGCGGACGCTCGGCGGGCTCACCACCGACGAGATCGCCCGGGCTTTTCTGGTGCCCGAGCGCACGATGGCGCAGCGATTGGTGCGAGCCAAACGCAAGATCAAGGCAGCCGGGATCCCGTTTCGCGTGCCACCCCCGCATCTGCTTCGCGAGCGCCTCGACGCCGTGCTCGCCGTCGTCTACCTGATCTTCAACGAGGGCTACGCTGGCCGCGACGAGCTGGCCGCCGAGGCGATCTGGTTAGGGCGCGCGCTCGCCGAGCTGATCCCGGACGACCCCGAGGTGCACGGGCTCCTGGCGATGATGCTCCTGCATGAGTCGCGCCGTGACTCGCGCTTCGACAATGGCGAGCTCGTGCTGCTCGCCGACCAGGACCGCACCCGGTGGAACACCCGCCAGATCGCCGACGGACGCCTCGCGCTCGACCGCGCCCTCGTCCTGGGCGGCCGAGGACCGTACGTGTTGCAGGCGGCGATCGCCTCGTTGCATGCCGAAACTCCGTGCGACTGGGCACAGGTCGCCGCGCTCTACGGCGAGCTCCACCGACTGACCGGCTCGTCTGTGGTGGAGCTCAATCGCGCCATCGCCATCGCCGAAACCGAAGGCCCCGCGGCTGCCCTGCGCCTGGTCGATCAGCTGGCCCTGGACGACTTTCGGTACCTGCACTCCACCCGAGCCGACCTCCTGCGGCGCCTTGGCCGCAGCGCCGAAGCCCGAACCGCCTATCAGCGCGCCCTCCGTCTCACCGAAAACGCCCCCGAACGTCGCTTCCTCACCCGCCGCCTGGCCGAATTGAATTGAAGCAGAATGCGCATGTGAGCGAGATCGCGCGCCTGATGCTCGCGATCGCCAGGGGCGACCACCCGACCGCGATACGACTTCTCGAGGCGACGCCGTCGTTGGCGACCGAAGGTCTGGTCCGAGCTGACGAGTTCTTTTTGGCCGATTGCCTCGCGCAGGTCTATGCAGGCGACACGGCGCTGCACGCCGCGGCGGCCAGCTACGACGTCGCCATGGCTCAGCAGTTGATCTCGCGCGGAGCCAACGTGCGGGCGAAAAACCGGCGGGGTGCCGAACCGCTGCACGCGGCGGTGATCGGCGTACCCGGCTCGGCACACTGGAACCCCACGCGCCAACGAGCCGTCATCGTGTATCTCGTCGAGGTCGGCGCCGACCCCAACGCGCCCGCCTCCGGTGGTGTGACGCCACTGCATCGGGCGGCGCGGAACCGATGTTCCGCCGCTGTCGAAGCGTTGCTCCGTGCTGGTGCCGACCCTCGCCTCCAAAATGACCACGGTTCCACTCCATCCGACCTGGCCCACCACCCCACCGGCCGCGGAGGCACCGGCTCCGCCGCCGCGAAGGAACAACAACGCCTCATCATCGACCTCTTGGACGCCGCCAACTCGTAGCATCCCGACGTATCCACGGGTGGTGGTTCGTGGCCAAGGTCCGCTACCGCTTCCATGTAGCTGGTGCCGGCCACTCGTAGCGTTGAGCACTCAGGAAATAGGACCTGAGCGATCTCCATTCGCATTCCGTACTGGTGGATCCAACGAGCCGGGAACTAACCAGCACGATGCGGATGTTGCGACTTTTGCACTGGGCCTTGAGCCTCTCCGACGGAGCTCGGATGCACCCAACACCCAGGACGCGCTAAAATCGGCTGCGCGGGCGGCTAGCTCAGTTGGTTAGAGCGCACGGTTCACATCCGTGAGGTCACAGGTTCGAGTCCTGTGCCGCCCACCTGCTGACGTGGCGATGACCACACTCTAAGCTGTCCGGACCGTTGCGCCTCAATCCGCCATCAGCGGGAACTCCCCAGATGCCAGATGCGGTTCGCGAATCACCATCGCCACAGAACGATACAAGCGGCGAACTGCTTTCGAGCTAGCCAACCGCTCATGGAGTACTCGCCGGTTTCTCGCACCTCTGACCACTCGCTAACGTCCGGGTGGTCCGGCGGGGTACAGTGGAGCTGGTTCTCATGACCGTCAGGCTGCTGGTCTTCGGCGACTTTATTTGACCGTGGTGTTACGTCGGCCAGGCTCGGGTCGACAGGCTGCGGGAGGCGTTTGACGTCGTGGTCGAACACTGCGCCTTTGAATTGCACCCGGGCGTGCCGCTGGAGGGCCAGGCGGTGCCCTGGGCGCCGCAGCGGGCGGCGGCGGCTCGCGCGCGGTTTGCCGAGGTCGCGGAGGCTGAAGGGCTGGCGTATGGGGAGCGGACGCACTGGTATAACTCCATCCCGGCCCACGAGGCGGCGCTGTGGGCCGACACGCACGGCGACGGCGAGACCTTTCGGCGCAGCGTGTACCGCGCCTACTTCGCCGACGGGCTGAACATTGGCAACGCCGACGTGCTGGCACAACTGGCCAATAGCGCAGGCCTCGACGGCGACGCGCTGAAAGCCTCGCTGGCCGCCCACGAGTACACGAACCAGGTGCAGGAGCAGTTCGAATACGCCCGCTCGCTGGGCATCACCGGCGTCCCGTCGTACGTGGCCGGCAACTACCTGATGGTCGGCGCCCAGCCATATGAGGTGTACGCAAAGTTGGTCGAGGCAGCGCTCGCCTCACCTGAGCCGGACGCCGACGACGAAGCGTCCAGACCGTGAAGGCACTGTTCAAGGCTGCCCCGCAACCCGGAGCCCTCGAGATTCGCGACGTCCCCCGGCCCACTCCGCGGCCGGACGAAGTCGTCCTCGAGGTCGCCGGTGCCTCGATCTGCGGCAGCGACCTCCACATCGCCCAGTGGCATCCGATGGCGCAGTGGACCACCACGCCCGTCATCATGGGTCATGAGTTTGGAGGCGTCGTGCGCGAGGTCGGGGCCGAGGTCACCGGCTTCAAACCCGGCGACGCCGTGGCCGGCGAGTCGGTCATCTGGTGCGGCCGCTGCCCACGCTGTCGCGAGGGCAAAACCAACGTGTGCGACGAGCGGCGACTCTTCGGCCTGCACGTGCCCGGCGGACTCGCC
>JAFAWJ010000276.1 GCA_019242065.1 Chloroflexota bacterium | reverse complement strand
TGCGCAAGACCAAGAAAGAAACGCCGGCGCGGCGCGTGAAACCTGACGGGTCCGTCGAGATGGTCACCTCGTCCGACCTGCGCAAGGGCGACATCGTGATCGTGGAGGCGAACGACATCATTCCGGGCGATGGCGATGTCATCGCGGGCGTGGCCTACGTCAACGAGGCGGCGATCACCGGTGAATCGGCGCCGGTGCTCAAAGAGCCAGGCACCGACACGCGCAGCTCGGTGACCGGCGGCACCCAGGTTGCCAGCGATACGCTGCGCATCCAGATCACCGCCAACCCCGGCGAAACGTTCCTGGACCGGATGATTGCGCTGGTCGAGGGCGCGCAGCGTCAGAAGACTCCCAACGAGATCGCGTTGACGGCGCTGCTGGCCGTCTTCACCATCATCTTCCTGATCGTGTGCGTGACGCTGGTACCGTTCGCGGCGTTTCTTAATTCACCCCTGGACGTGGCGACGGTCGTTGCCCTGTTGGTGTGTCTGATTCCGACGACCATCGGCGCACTGCTCTCCGCTATTGGCATCGCGGGCATGGACCGCGTGACGCGCTTCAACGTGCTCGCGATGTCCGGCCGATCGGTCGAAGCCGCGGGCGACATCAACACCCTGCTGCTGGACAAGACTGGCACGATCACCTTCGGCAACCGGCTGGCACACCAGTTCATTCCCGTGGGGGGTCACTCCGAACGCGAACTGGGCGAAGCGGCGATGATGTCGTCGCTGGCAGACGAGACCATCGAAGGCAAGTCCATCGTGGCGCTGGCCGAGCAGCGGGGCGTGAAGGCCTCCGCCGATGGTGCCGTGTCGGCGGCTCAGGTACCCGTACCGGTGGGAGCGGCCTCCGGTGGTCCGGCACCGGCAACGCCGGGTGTCAACGGCGCGGGCATCGAGCTGATCCCGTTCAGCGCCGAAACGCGCATGAGCGGCATCGTGGACCACGGCCGTCGGATCATGAAAGGCGCGGTGGACGCGGTCGAAACGCTGACTGGACATACGTCTGACGAACTGCGCACGCAGGCTGACAAGATCTCCTCCGAAGGTGGCACGCCACTGGCAGTCGCCGTCGGCGACGACCTGTACGGCGTCGTCTACTTGAAGGACACCGTCAAGCCGGGCATCCGTGCACGGTTCGACGAGTTCCGCCGCATGGGGATCCGCACGGTCATGGTCACCGGCGACAATCCGTTGACGGCGGCGACGATTGCGCACGAGGCGGGGGTCGACGACTTCCTGGCTCAGGCCAAGCCTGAGGACAAGATCCACCTGATCCGCGACGAACAGAGCGACGGCAAGCTGGTGGCGATGACTGGTGACGGGACCAACGATGCTCCGGCGCTGGCCCAGGCGGACGTGGCGCTCGCCATGAACTCGGGCACCAGCGCGGCGAAAGAGGCGGCCAACATGGTCGACCTGGACTCCGATCCGACCAAGCTGCTCGACGTCGTGATGATCGGCAAGCAGCTGCTCATCACGCGTGGGGCGATCACTACGTTCTCAATCGCCAACGACGTGGCCAAATACTTTGCCATCATTCCGGCGATGTTCGTCTCGGTGTTCGGCGGACTGGAGGCGCTGAACGTGATGCGATTGGAGACTCCCCAGAGCGCAATTCTCTCGGCGCTGATCTTCAATGCACTGGTCATTCCGGCGCTGATTCCGCTCGCGCTGCGTGGCGTGAACTATCGGCCGACGACCGCGGATGCGCTGCTGCTCAAAAACATCTCGATCTACGGTATCGGCGGAGTTATCGCGCCGTTCATTGGCATCAAATTGATCGACCTGGTGGTCGGGCCGCTGGTCGGAGGCCTGTAGGAGGACGCCATGTTCGCGCCACTACGTATTTCGCTCGTACTGCTGCTCATCTGCGGCGGAATTTATCCGGTGCTGGTGGCCCTGGTGGGGGGCACGTTGTTCCCCTACCAGGCGCAGGGCAGCATTATCACGCAGTCCGACGGGACGCCCGTGGGGTCCGAGCTCATTGCTCAGGCGTTCGGCACAGACATCTACTTTCATCCGCGGCCGTCCGCTGCAGGGACCGATGGCTATGACGCCACACAGTCCGGCGGCTCGAACCTTGGCCCGACCAACCAGAAGCTGATCGACCGTGTGACCGGCGACGCCGCCACCCTCAAGCAGGAAAACCCCAGCCTGAGCGTGCTCCCGGCGGACCTGCTCACCACCTCGGGCTCGGGTCTCGACCCGGACATCTCACCCGAGGCGGCCATGGCCCAGGTTCCGCGCGTGGCGCAGGCGCGGGGCATCTCCGAACAGCAAGTCACCGACCTGGTCAACAGTCACATCACCCAACCTGATCTCCGTATTTTCGGAGTGCCGCGGGTCAACGTCCTCAAGCTGAACCTGGCACTCGACGACCTGGCGCCGCAACACTAACCCGCGATGCAGCGCCGACCTGGCGCGGTGGATCGCGCAGCAGGTGCCGGGCACACTGGCGAGAGCCGGTCTGCCTGGCACCGAATCTATCTTGGCTATGCGCCGGGCGTCGGCAAGACGTTCGAGATGCTGCGCGACGCCCGCGAGCAGCAGACGCGCGGGACCGACGTCGTCGTCGGCTGGGTGCAGACCTACGAACGGGCGGCGACCGTCGATGCGCTGGGCGAGCTCGAGATCATTGCGCCGCGCGTCCTGGAGGTCAAGGGTGTGGCGGTCGACGAGATGGACGTGGAGGCGATCGTCGCACGACGTCCGCAGCTGGTGCTGGTTGACGAGCTGGCGCATGCGAACGTGGCAGGCTGTCGCAACTCGAGGCGTTACCAGGACGTGCTGGAGCTCCTGGCGGCGGACATCCGGGTAATGAGCACCCTCAACATCCAGCAACTGGCGGACCTGCAGGACACGCTGCGCGCGGTGACCGGTACGACAGTCAGCGAGACCGTTCCCGCGTGGGTGCTGGACTCGGCGGACGAGCTCGCAATGGTCGACGCCACACCAGAGACCGTCCGCAAGCGGCTGCGCCGCGGCAATGTTTTGCCGGCGCAGCAGGTTCAGCAGGCGCTCGGCGGCTACTTCCGGGCCGAGACGCTGATGGCGCTCCGCGAGCTCACGCTGCAGCAGGTTGCGACTCACGCGCAGCGCAAGGAAGCTCATGGTTTGCACGCGGAGCCGATCTCTGACGAGACGGTGCTGGTGTGTTTGCCGGCCGCCCGGCAGGCGCAGGCGATCCTCATCAGCGGTGTGCATCTGGCGCGGCGGCTGCATGCGCGGCTGCTGGTGCTGCATGTCACGCGCCACTCGAATGTGGTGGATATCGGGGTGCTCCAGCTCGCTCGAGCGCTCGGCGCAGAGGTCCACACGCAGGCGGCGCAGGATGTGGTGGATGCGCTGGTGCGATTCGCGTCCGAGAGCGGCGTGACGCAGCTCGTGCTCGGGGAAGACGCGCCGCGCAAGTGGTGGCAGACGTCGCGGCGCTCGACGCTCAGCGAGATCCTGCGACGGACGCGGGACATGGACGTGCATATCGTCCGCCGGCGGGAGTGAGGATTGTTGATCAAACGTTGAGTGAAGGTCCTCTGAAGTTGAGGCTCCTTTGACCCTGCCGCTGCGATACTGTGAAGCGGGAAGGTTGTTGCGGATGACGGTGTCGGCGGCTCTGGAGGCTCCGGTCCACGATGGCGTGGCCAGGACGCGGCGCGTGCTGCTCGTCGAGGACGAGGCGACGCTGCGGCACGTGATTGCGCGCAACCTGTCAAGTCGAGGGCTCGACGTGCAGGAGGCGGGGACGGCGCAGGAGGCGGTGCAGGCGGCGACGACGGGGTGGCCGGACTTGCTGCTGCTGGATATTAATCTGCCGGATCAGACCGGTTGGGACGTGCTGCGCGAATTACGTCGGCGGCAGCGTGAAGTGCCGACGATCATTCTGTCGGCGGTGCGTGTGAGCCACAATCGGCTGGACGAGTTTCAGCCGCTGGCGTATCTGCCGAAGCCATTTCCGATCGAGGCATTGTTGCGACTGGTGTTCAGTCCAAGTGCCGCGTCCCCTGAGGAGGACGACGGCTGAGCCGGCCAATCGGTCAGGTAAGTTCACGCAGATGGCGGCGGCGCGGCGCGGGCTAGGCGGAGGGCGTCGTCACCGAGGCTTTGGAGGCCATGTGGTAGGGGACGTTGGCGACCACCACGCCGGGGTGGAACAGCAGAGCGGCTTTCAGACGCAGGGCGGTCTGGTTGTGCAGCAACTGCTCCCACCAGTGTGACGGCACGAACTCCGGCAGTACGACCGTCATCGTATCGTTCGGGTGGGTGTCTTTGAGCGCATCGATATACGCCAGCAGCGGGCCGGCCAGCGAGCGGTACGGCGACTCTACGATCACCAGCTCGACGCCCGGCGCCCATTCCTCCCACTCCAGGCGCAACCGCTCGGCGGTGGTCACGTCGTCGGTGACGTGCACGGCCACGACGTGACGGTCGTCCGGCGCGATCGCGCGGGCGAAGGCCAGGGCCTGGCGGGCCTGCACCCCGGCGTCGGCAATCGGCACCACGGCGCGCACCACGATCGCCTCAGGCAACAGCGGCGTCTCGGCTCGGCGCGCGCGCTCCAGCACCTGGTAGTGGCGGTGAATGCCCCAGAAGCCCAGGATCAACAGCGGAATCAGCACGATGACGATCCAGGCACCTTCGGCAAACTTGCTAAAGGCAATGACCAGCGTGACGACCGCCGTGGTGACCGCACCGACGCCGTTGATAATTGCCGACCGCCGCCAGTTGGCTTCGCGTAATCGCCGCCAGTGGATGACCATCCCCGACTGCGAGAGGGTGAAACTGGCGAACACGCCGATCGCGTACAGCGGAATCAACTGGTCGACGCTGCCATTGAAGATGATCAGCAGGGCGATGGCGAACAGCGCCAGCGTGACGATGCCCGTGGTGAACGCCAGCCGATCACCGCGGAACTGGAAGATGCGCGGCAGAAACCGATCGCGCGCCAGGATCGAGCTCAGGCGCGGAAAGTCGGCAAACGAGGTGTTGGCCGCCAACACCAGGATCAGCGCCGTGGAGATCTGGAGCACCACGTACAGGATGCTGCCGTCGCCCAGGACGACACGGCCCAGCTGTGAGAGGACCGTTTCGTCACTGGCGGGCAGGATGCCAATCTTGGTGGCCAGGAAGTTCATGCCGAAGAACATGCTGCCGAGCAGCACGCCCATCCACACCAGGGTGGTGCGCGCATTGTTGGCCTCGGGGGCTTTGAAGGCCGGCACGCCGTTGGAGATCGCCTCGGTGCCCGTCATGGCGGAGCAGCCCTGGGCGAAAGCGCGCAGCACGAGAAAGATGGTCAGCGGCTCGGCACCGTACGGGCGCACGGAATCGGGCGGGGTATAGCTGTAGTCCCCCGTGAAAAGGCGCACCAAACCCCAGGCGATGAGGACGTACATCATGATGACGAACAGGTATGTCGGGGCGGCGAAGATGGTGCCCGACTCGCGCAGGCCGCGCAGATTGGC